>DASUVP010000183.1:0-7522 GCA_036378895.1 Sphingomicrobium sp. | reverse complement strand
AAGGATCGCGAAAAAGCGGAACCTCCGCTTTCGCGGAGGTGACGCAACAGGGGAGGCTTAGTTCCCGCTACTGGTTCATGCTTGCGAAGAAGTCCTCGTTGGACTTGGCATCCTTCATCTTGTCGAGCAGGAACTGCATCGCGTCGACCGTTCCCATCTGCATGAGGATGCGGCGAAGCACCCACATCTTCGAAAGAACACCCTGGTCGACCAGCAGCTCTTCCTTGCGGGTGCCGGACTTGCCGACGTCCAGCGAGGGGAAGATGCGCTTGTCGGCGACCTTGCGGTCGAGGACGATTTCGCTGTTGCCGGTGCCCTTGAACTCTTCGAAGATGACCTCGTCCATCTTCGACCCAGTGTCGATCAGGGCGGTGGCGATGATGGAAAGCGAGCCGCCTTCCTCGATGTTGCGAGCGGCGCCGAAGAAGCGCTTCGGGCGCTGCAAAGCGTTGGCGTCGACACCGCCGGTCAACACCTTGCCCGAGCTCGGGACGACCGTGTTGTAGGCGCGGCCCAAGCGCGTGATGGAGTCCAATAGGATCACGACGTCCTTCTTGTGCTCGACCAGGCGCTTGGCCTTTTCGATAACCATTTCAGCGACTTGCACGTGCCGCGAGGCCGGCTCGTCGAAGGTGGAGCTGATCACCTCGCCCTGGACCGAGCGCTGCATGTCGGTGACCTCTTCCGGGCGTTCGTCGATCAACAGCACGATCAGGAACACTTCCGGATGATTGGCGGTGATCGACCGGGCGATATTCTGCAGGAGCACGGTCTTGCCGGTGCGCGGCGGAGCGACGATCAGCGCACGCTGACCCTTGCCGAGCGGCGCGACGATGTCGATCACGCGCGCCGATTTGTCCTTTACCGTCGGGTCCTTTGGATCGAGCTCGATCTTGGAGGTCGGGTAAAGCGGCGTGAGGTTGTCGAAATTGACGCGGTGACGAACCGCTTCGGGATCGTCGAAATTGATCTGGGTGACCTTGGTCAGCGCGAAATAGCGCTCGCCCTCCTTGGGGGCGCGAATCTCGCCTTCGACGGTGTCGCCGGTGCGCAGGCCGAAGCGGCGGACGACGCTCGGCGCGACATAAATGTCGTCGGGGCCGGCGAGGTAGTTCGCTTCGGGCGAACGGAGGAAACCGAATCCGTCGTTCAGGACCTCGATTGTCCCCGATCCCATGATCTCGGCGCCAGTTTCCGCGCGAACCTTGAGGATGGAGAACATGATGTCCTGCTTGCGCAGGGTGGATGCGCCCTCGACGCCGAGTTCTTCGGCCATGGTGACGAGTTCGGCGGGGGGAAGTTTCTTGAGATCTTTGAGATGCATGAGATGGGGTGCTTCGGACGAAGGTGGGGAAAACGGCTTTATCAAAAAGCGCAGGATGGGCAGGACGCCTCATCCAGGACAAACGGTTCATCGGCAAAGGAAGTGAACTGGCCGATTCAGCCGTCGCGGTCGAGGTATGTCTGGCGGTGCTCTAAGTCAATGCTCCGCAGGAAGGGGATTGCGGTCAAAAAGGCTTCACGATGACGAGGACGACGATGATCGCGGTCGCGACCCCCGGGATCTCGTTCATGATGCGCAGAGTGCGGTTGTCGAGCGGGCGATTCCCCCCGGCCAGGCGCTTGCCGTAGCTCTTCAGCCAGCCCTGATAGCCCGACAGGCCGACGACCATCAGCAGCTTGGCGTGGAACCAGCCCTGCATCCAGGCCCCGGTCGTGTAGGCGAGCGTCAGCCCGAGCAGCCAGACGACGATGAGCGCCGGGGTGAGGATGATCGTGCGGACGCGGTCCTCGCGCTCGATCCAGGCACGGTCCTCGGCCGAGCCGGGCGTCGTCTCATGGTGATAGACATAGAAGCGCGGCAGGATGAACAGGCCGGCGATCCAGAAGATCACGAAGGTGACGTGGGCCGCCTTGATCCAGGGATAGGCGACCGCGAGCATTTCGTTGATGTCGTTCATCCGCGCTTCTTCACCTCTGCAAGCATTTGCTCGACATGCGCGATCGGGGTTTCCTGAAGGATTCCGTGGCCAAGGTTGAAGATGTGCGGCCGTCCGGAGAATGCGTCAAGAATGCGCTTCACGGCTGACTTGAGGCCCTTTCCTCCCGCCAGGAGCGCAAGCGGATCGAGATTGCCCTGCACCGGCAGGCCTGCCGGAAGCTCGCTGTCAGCCCAGGCGGGATCCACCGTCTCATCGAGACCCACCGCATCCACGCCGGTTTCGCGAGCATAAGCGGCGAGCTTCCCGCCGGAGCCCTTTGGGAAACCGATAATGCGGACGTCGGGATGACGCTTGCGAAGCCCCGCGGCGATGCGGGCGGTGGGAGCGATCACCCAGCGCTCGAACTCGGCCGGAGCGAGGCTCCCCGCCCAGCTGTCGAACAATTGCACGACCTCGGCGCCCGCCTCGACCTGCGCGGACAGGTAATCGAGAGTGACCTCCTCGATCCGCTTGACGATGGCCTGGAAGGCCGAGGGATCGGAATAAGCGAGGCGGCGCGTCTCCGACTGGTCACGGCTGCCTTGCCCCGCGACCATGTAGGTGGCGACCGTCCAGGGGGCTCCAGCGAAGCCGATCAGCGCCTTCTGCGGCTCGAGCGCCGCCTTCACCTTGCGCACCGTCTCGTAGATCGGGTCGAGGCGCGCAGGAAACGGGCTGAGGCTTTCCAGCGCCGCATCGACCAGAGGCGGAGTCAGGCGCGGGCCCTCGCCGGCGACGAAGCTCAGGTTCTGCCCGATCGCGAAGGGAACGATCAAAATGTCCGAGAAGAGGATCGCGGCGTCGAGTTGCGGGAAGCGCCGCAAAGGCTGGAGCGTGACGTCGGCAGCGGCGTCGCTGTCATAGACGAGGTCGAGAAAGCCCCCCTTGTCCGACCTCAGCTGGCGATATTCGGGAAGATAGCGCCCCGCCTGACGCATCATCCAGACAGGCGGAGGGACGACCTTCTCGCCGCTCAGGACGGCAAGCAAGGGCTTGCGTGCAGGCACGGCTCCGGAGCTCTCGTTCGGGCTCGAGGCCACCCTCTTTCTCTCCTTATATATAAGAATCTTAGAAGACTGATGATGTTGTTGGCGCTGGGGACGCGGGGTTTAGGCGCGCCTCCCGAATTTGCCAACAAGGCGCGAAACCCGACTCCTCTGGCAAACCGGCGAGTCGCAGCGGCTCTTACCCGTGATTCACAGGCTGGGGGCGAAAATCCGGGCCCGTGGATGAATCTCGGGAACGACCGGCACCACGTGAGGACAAGCCGCCCGTTGAGCCGCTCCCCATGTCCGCGCTAGGACGCCGCACCCTCTTTTCCACAAGGTTGTTCATGCCAGCGCTCATTCTCGCTTCCGGAAGCTCCATTCGCCGCAAGATGCTCGAAGACGCGGGGGTCGAGTTCGAGGTCGTCCCGGCCGAGATCGACGAGGAAGCGGCAAGGACGGACAAACCCGATCTCGAGGCGATCGCCACCACCCTTGCCGAGGCGAAGGCCGTCGCGGTCAGCCAGACGCGCCCGGGCGACTGGGTGATCGGCAGCGATTCCGTGGTCGCCGTCGACGGTCAAATGTTCAGCAAGCCGCGCAGCCGCGAGGAGGCCGCCGAACATCTGCGCTTCTTCTCGGGCAAGAAGATGCTGCTGGTGAGCGCCGTCGCCCTGGCCTGCGACGGAGAGGTCGACTGGAGCCGCTTCGGCCAGGCCGAGCTCGACGTCCGCGAGCTGAGCGAGGAATTCATCCAGTCCTACCTCGATGCCGAATGGCCCGAGGTCGGCAATACGGTCGGCGTCTTCCGCCTGGAGGGCCGCGGCGTGCAATTGTTCAACGGCATCGGCGGCGGGCACTTCACCATCCTCGGAATGCCGCTGCTTCCGGTGCTGAAGCAGCTCCGCAAGCGGGGCCTGTTGCCGTCATGACGTCACGACGCCGTGACGTCACTTTGCCGAAGACGAGCCGCTCGTGATTCGGCTGGCGATCACAGGGTCGATCGGCATGGGCAAGTCGACTGTGGCCCGGATGTTCGAGCGGGCCGGAGTGCCGGTGTTCGACGCGGACGCCGTGGTCCGGGAGCTGCAGGCCAACGACCCCGGGATCATCGCCAGTATCGGCCGCCGATTCGGCGGGACGGTGAGCGCAGGCGTTCTCGACCGCGAGGCTCTGTCGCGGGCGGTGCTGAGCGCCCCTGCCGAGCTCGATGCGCTCGAGGCGATCGTCCATCCCGCGGTCCAGGCCGCGCGGTTGCGCTTCATCGAGGAGAATGCGGATCGCCCGGCGCTCTTGTTCGACATCCCCTTGCTGTTCGAAACCGGCGGCGAAGATGCGTTCGACAAGATCATCGTCGTTTCGGCGCCGGCCGACATCCAGCGCAAGCGAGTCCTCGCACGCCCGGGCATGACCCACGCGAAATTCGAGGCGATCCTCGGGCGGCAGACGCCCGACGAAGAGAAGCGCCGCCGCGCCGATTTTGTGATAGATACGAGCGTCGACTTATCCACGACTGAGCGCCAGGTCGGAGACATTCTGGCTTGTCTGGGAATCGGACGGAGCGGATAGAAGAAGAGTGCGGGAAATCGTCTTCGATACGGAAACCACCGGGCTCAACCCGGCCGGCGGCGACCGCATGGTCGAAATCGGCTGCGTCGAGATGCTCAACCGCGTCGAGACCGGGCGGCACTTCCACGCTTATTTCAACCCGCTTCGGGCAATGCCGACGGAAGCCCAGGCCATTCACGGCCTCAGCAACCTGTTCCTGTCCGCCCAGCCTCTGTTCGCGGATCGGGTCGAGGAGCTGATCGAATTTCTGGGCGATGCGCCCCTGGTCGCGCACAACGCCTCGTTCGACTTCGGCTTCCTCAACCATGAATTGCAGCGCTGTGGCCGGCCGACCGTGTGCATGAGCCGGATGGTCGACACCTTGGTGCTCGCCCGCACCCGGCATCCCGGCGCCAAGCACAGCCTCGACGCGCTTTGCACACGCTTCGGCGTGGACCGCAGCATGCGCGTTAAGCACGGCGCACTGCTCGACGCCCAGCTGCTTGCACAAGTCTATGTCGAGCTGACCGGCGGCCGTCAGATCGGCCTCGGCCTGGTCGCCGACACGAATGCGAGAGATGTGAAAGTCGGCGGACCGACGGTAACGGTCCGCGAGCCCCGCGTTCCGCGCCCGCACTTTGCGAGCGCGGAGGAACTGGAGCGGCATCGTGCGTTTATCGCACGAATGGCGAGCCCGATCTGGGATCGCTACGCGTTAGCCGCCTAGGCGTTGACGCGTTGTCGAAAGCGCGCCTATCGGGCGCGCCACGCGAGAAAGGAGGGCTGGTTAGGTGGACGTACGGGTGACGGGCCATCAGGTCGAAATCGGAGATGCGCTGCGGGACCAGGCGATCGGACGCATGCAATCTCTCGCTGAAAAATATTTCTCTCGCGCCGTCGCTGCGAATGTGACGGTCAGCCCGGGTCCACACAACGACTTCGTCTGCGACATCGTCGCTCCGGTCGCCAACGGCGTGGTGCTGAAGGCTCATCATCGCGCGCCCGAGGCGAACATCGCGTTCGAGGGCGCAGGCGACAAGATCGAGAAGCAGCTGAGCCGCTATGCAAAGAGGCTGCGCGAGCACAAAGGCAATGGCGTCGACGAGTTCGTCGAGACCGCGAGCTACACCGTCTTCGCCCCCGCGGCGGAACCGGAGACGGACGAGGGCGTCGCGCATCCGGCGATCGTGGCCGAGACCAAGGTGGACATTCCCGAAGCGAGCGTTTCGGATGCGGTGATGCTGCTCGACCTGCGCAACACCAATGCGCTGATGTTCAAGAATAGGGCATCGGGGGAATTGAACATGATCTACCGCCGCGACGACGGTAATATCGGCTGGGTTGAACCGCCGGCCCGCTGACAACATTTGTCATCCGTGCAATCGGTGGCGGAACAGTGGTTCCGGCCGTGGTCGTGAGTAAAGTATGCACCTTTCCGAATTCCTCGATTTCGACGCGATCAAGCCGTCCCTGTCGGGCGGCAACAAACGCGCCTTGCTGCAGCAGCTGGCGCAGTTCGCCGCCGCGCGCCTCGGAGCCAACGCAGGCGAGATCCTGGCGAGCGTCACCGAGCGCGAACGGCTGGGATCGACCGGCTTCGGCCAGGGCGTCGCCATCCCGCACGGCAAGATCGAGGGGCTGAACCGGATCTACTGCCTGTTCGCTCGGCTTTCCGAGCCGGTCGATTACAAGTCGATCGACGGCCAGCCCGTCGACCTGGTCTTCCTGCTGCTGTCCCCGCCCGATGCCGGGGCGGAGCATTTGAAGGCCCTGGCCGCGATCAGCCGGGTGACCCGGCATGCGCCGACGCTCGAGAAGATGCGCGGGGCCCGCAGCCGCGACGCGCTCGCGGCGGTTCTCATGGGGGCCGATGAGCGGGACGCCGCCTGAGGCTTCGGAGCTGACGGCGACTGGGGCTGAGGCGCACTTCCGCCGGCTGGAAGCGCTCTACCGGTCGGCGCCGGTCAACCGTCAGTTCGATTCCGAGATCGAGATTACGGCGCCGGGTCATGCGCGAATCCGCTTCGAGGTGACGGAAGACAGCTTCCACGCGGCCGGAGCGGCGCATGGCACGGTCTATTTCAAGATGCTCGACGACGCGGCTTTCTATGCCGCGAACAGCCTGATCAGCGACCGCTTCCTGCTGACGACGGCCTTCAACCTGCATTTCACCCGGCCGATGAAGCCCGGCCAGGCGATTGCCGAGGGACGGTGGATCAGCGGGCGACGCCGGGTGCTGATTGCCGACGCGCACATCGTCGGGCCGGACGGCGAAGAGGCGGCGCGCGGGACGGGCACTTTTCTCCGCTCGCACATCTCCCTGAGCAGCCTCGCAGGCTATTCCGGCTGATGTCGGAACGGCTTCCCGCCCATGTCGAGGTGGCGGCCGTCATGCGCCGCGCCGAGGCGGAGGGCGGCTTCGCGACGTTGCTCCGCAAGGGAGACCCCGATCGCGGCGCCGTCACCCTGGTCCTCGAAAAAAGGGGAGAATTCTGCGGAATTCTCGAGCGCGAGCTTGGGCCAAGCTTCGATTATGAGTGGGTCTTCAAGCCCGCGGGTTCCGAATCCGTGGCCGATTTCATCGCGCGGCGGGAGCGGTTCGACACGGATTTTTGGTTAATTGAACTGGATATCGCGGCGCCGGAACGATTCATCGCTGAAACGACCTCTTTGGGTTGACCCTGGCCCGAGGTGCCGGGAAACAGGGAACAAGACAGAGCGGGGGGCACCATCTGACCGGAAAGAGCCGGCGGCAGGTGCCACGCAAGACGGGGAACCACATCAGGCGCGAAACCACGATTTCGAACGTGATTTTGCGCGCCTGTAATGGCGGTTCACCGCACAGAATTCGGTACTCATGGTGATTTCGTTCCGATCGGCTTTGCTGATCTTCGCGGCCGCAAGCGCAAGCTCGGTCGCACCGGCCCAGGTTGGCCTGACCTCGTCCGAGGCAACGGCCACGACGGCTTCGCTTCCGAAGATCGTCGTTCCCGAGCCGATCGATAC
>DASUVP010000182.1:0-10984 GCA_036378895.1 Sphingomicrobium sp. | reverse complement strand
AAGGTCCGTGCAGTGCAGGCCAGGCATAAGGGCGACCTGCTCGTGGAGACGACACTTGCAGAGGCTGAGCTGGATTCCGGCCATCCGGACGCATCGGAAGCCGCCGCGGTTCGCGCATTAGCGCTGGACCCGCGCAACACCGAGGCCATGATCTACAAGGGCCGGGCAATGGCCGCTCGCGCACTGGCCTCGTCCAAGCGCGACGCGAAGCAATTCGCGGAGGCGCGCAGCTGGTTGATGAAGGCCAACAAGGCCGATCCCGAGGATCCCGAACCGCTGATGGAATATTACAAGAGCTTCGTCTTTGCCGGGGAGCCGCCGACGAAGAGTGCGATCGACGCGCTTCATTACGCGTCCAACCTGGCTCCGCAGGACATTCCCCTCCGGCTCAACTCGGCCCTTCAATATCTCTCCGACCGTGAGCTGAAGCAGTCGCGCCGGGCCCTGTCCCCCATTGCGTACAATCCGCACTATCAACAGCTCGCGACCGTTGCGCAGGAGATGATCAAGCGCATCGATGCTGGCGACGCGGAAGGCGCCCTGAAGGTCGCGCAAGGGCCGAAGAAGCCCGAGACTGCGGCCCAGACCGGCAAGTAATCAGATCAGCAGCGGATCGGCGCCCTCTGCTGCCAACAGTTTGCGCTTGCGGTCGAGGCCACCGGCATAGCCGCCCAGCGATCCGTCGGAGCGGATCACGCGGTGGCAGGGCACGAGGAGGGCGACGGGGTTCTTGCCGTTCGCGGTGCCGACGGCCCGAACGGCCTGAGGTTGCCCGACGGCCGCCGCGATGTCCGCATAGCTGCGCGTCTCGCCGAGCGGGATCTTGCGGAGCTCCTTCCAGACGGCCTCCTGGAAGGCCGTTCCGCGCACATCGATCGGCAGCTCCGGTGTTTGCGCGGGATGCTCGATCGCCATCAGCGCCCCCTCCGCCCAAGCCGAGATCGTGCCGTCGTCCGGGACGATAGTCGCATTGGGGAAGCGCCTCTTGAGCGCCCGCTCGTCCTCGTCGAACGTCAGCCGGCAGATGCCCTTTGACGTTGCCGCAACGAGCAAATCGCCCAGCGGGCTTTCGGCAATTACGTAGCGGATCGTCTCTCCGCGTCCGCCGTCGCGCCACGCGGACGGGGTCATCCCCAGCCGTTCCTTGGCGTCGGCATAGAAGCGGCTGGGACCCGAATAGCCGGCCTCGTAGATCGCCTCCGTCACGCTTCCGTTCTCGCCGAGGGCGTCCTTGGCGCGGTTCGCCCGAAGCGCCCGCGCATAGGCCGCTGGAGACACGCCGACGTCGCGGGTGAAGATTCGCTGGAAATGATGGGGTGCGTAGCCGACTGCGCCCGCAAGATCGGAGAGACTTGGGGCTTCTTCAGAGTCCTCGATCAGCCGTACCGCCTTCGCTACCGCACCGCGGTCGCGGCCAATCTCGTCCGGGCGGCAGCGCAGGCAGGAGCGATAGCCGGCGTCACGGGCTTCCTCAGCCGTCGCGAAGAATTCGACATTCTCGCGCCGCGGCCGCTTCGCCGGGCAGCTGGGCTTGCAGTAGATGCCGGTCGTCTTGACCGCGCCGATCACACGGCCATCCCAGTTCCGGTCGCGCCGCTCGAAAGCGGCCCAGGCTGCCTCTTCGTCGACAGGATTTGCCACGTTCTGCGATCTAATGCGCTCGATCTCACGCGCAAGCGTAGCCATGGTTCAATTCCTCTCGATCCGCGCGGCGAAGCAGCCGCGCGTGGCATTGTGGGCGTGGATGGTCTCGATCGCGGGATTGGCGAACAGGCGCCGGATCCCCGCGTCTGCCTCTCCAGGCTGGGTCAGGACCGCGTCGGCCATCATTCCGTCCGCGTCGAAGCCACGAAGCGACAGCACCCTTTTCTCGAACACGGGCGGGACCTGATCAACATATTCGGCCGCCTGCCCTTCGCCTTCGGTCACGAAGATTGCGTGGCTTGCCCGATAGGGGTTCGCGACGTCGTGGCTGACGTGGTTTAGGAGAAGGACCCTCTCGCCGATCTCACGGTCGGTCAGGCTGACCCGGCAAGGGAAGGTCGGGCTGTTGACGGTCATCCGGACGATGCAGCGCTCCGCCAGCTCTTCGTCGGGCAGGCCAAACAACGGTTCGAACGGCGCAGGATCCAGTCCGCATACTCTGTAGGTCATCCAATCCTCCATGTAGAAGACTGAGTTACAGAGATTGGATTCGCACCGCTTCCCGCAGCTTGCGGTCAAACAATGAAGCCCCCTAGAGCGGCCGAGTGACCCGGCTGCGAAGCGCCTTTTTCTTAATCCTGACGGCAGCGACGATCGGGGCCGCTCCGTCGTCCCGGACGTGCGAGTCGCTCCGAGTGATGAGCTATAACATCCGACTCGACCTCGAATCCGACGGGATCAACCGCTGGTCTAACCGTCGTCAGCAGTTCGTCGGCCAGGTCCAGCTGATGAAGCCGGCTATCCTGGGGTTGCAGGAAGTCCTGCCGGGCCAGAAGGCCGACCTGGAGCGGGCCCTGCCAGGTCACCAATTCCTCGGCGTCGCGCGTGACGACGGCCGGAACAAAGGCGAATATTCCAACCTCGCGATCGACCGCGCGGTATTTCGGGTCCTGTCGAGCGGGACCTTCTGGCTCTCGACCACTCCCCAGGTACCGTCGAAGGGCTGGGACGCGGCCTATCCGCGGATCGCAACCTGGGCGAAGCTGGTCCGACGCAGCGACGGACGGCGATTTCTCGCTCTGAACACCCATTTCGACCACGTCGGGCAGACCGCTCGGCTCGAATCCGCCCGCCAGATCATTCGCTGGATCGGAACTGCTCGCTCGCCCAACGAGACCGTACTCGTCACCGGCGACCTGAACACGGAGCCGGGCACGCCTCCGCTGGTCGAGCTGACGGGGCCCAGGCTCGGGCTGCGCGATGCTAAGACCGTCTCGAAGACGCTCCCCCTCGGCCCCGAGGGCACATTCAACAATTGGGTGCTCGTGCCGCGAGAGACGCGGCGCATCGATTACATCCTCACCGACCCGGCGGTGGAAGTGGAACGGTACGCGGCGCTGGCCTGGCATGGCGAGGGTGGCCACCCCGCGTCAGACCATTTTGCCGTGGTCGCCGACGTCAAGGCGTGCCGGAAATAGATGGCAAGATCGTCGCGCATCGCTGGACCCGCCTTGCATCCTGAAATGCCCCCTGCTAGGGGCGCGCCAACCCATGGGGGCGTACGGGGCTAACCCGTAGCAGCGCCCCGTTTTTTCATGGGGCAAATTCCAGTTCTGGAGCTTTAAGCGCGGTGGAAACATCCAGCGGCATACAGGCCAGCTTAGCGGGGCGCTACGCCTCCGCTCTGTTCGACCTGGCGCGCGACGAACGGCAGATTGATGCGGTGAGCCGCAGCCTCGGGCTGCTGGCGCAGGCGCTGGTGGATTCGCGTGAGTTCGGGGAACTCGTCACGAGCCCGCTGATCGACCGCGATCAGGCAGACAAGGCGTTTGCGGCGGTGGGCCAGCAGCTTTCGATCGATCCGATCACGGCCAACTTCCTCGGCGTCCTCGCCCGGAACGGCCGCAAGAACCAGCTGCAGAGCGTGATCCGCGCATTCCGCCGGCTCGCTGCCGAGCACCGCGGCGAGACCACGGCCGAGGTCGTGACCGCCAATCCGCTGAACGACGACCAGCTCGCGGCGCTTAAGGCACAGCTTCGCACGCGTGCCGGCCGCGATGTCGCGATCGAAACGCGCATCGACCCTGAAATCCTGGGTGGAATCGTGATCAAGATGGGCAGCCAGATGATCGACGCATCCATCCGCACCAAACTCAACAGACTCGCCGAGGCGATGAAAGGCTGAATATGGACATCCGCGCCGCTGAAATTTCCCGCGTAATCCGCGACCAGATCGCGAATTTCGATGCCGATGCGCAGGTCTCCGAAGTCGGCACCGTACTGTCGGTCGGCGACGGCATTGCCCGCATCCACGGCCTCGACAACGTCCAGGCCGGTGAGATGGTCGAGTTCGACGGCGGCATCAAAGGCATGGCGCTGAACCTGGAGGCCGACAATGTCGGCGTCGTGATCTTTGGTTCGGACTCCACCATCCGCGAAGGCTCGACCGCCCGCCGAACCGGGACCATCGTCGACGTTCCGATCGGCAAGGGCCTGCTCGGCCGCGTCGTCGACGCTCTCGGCAACCCGATCGACGGCAAGGGCCCGATCGAGGCGACCGAGCGCCGCCGCGTCGAAGTGAAGGCTCCGGGCATCATCCCGAGGAAGTCGGTCCACGAGCCGGTGCAGACCGGCCTCAAGGCGCTCGACGCGCTCGTCCCGATCGGCCGCGGTCAGCGCGAGCTGATCATCGGCGACCGCCAGACCGGCAAGACCGCCGTCGCTCTCGACACCTTCATCAACCAGAAGGAAATCAACAAGAGCGGCAAGGAGAGCGAGAAGCTCTACTGCATTTACGTCGCGATCGGCCAGAAGCGCTCGACCGTCGCCCAGATCGTCCGCGCCCTCGAAGAAAATGGCGCGATGGAATATTCCATCGTCGTCGCCGCGACCGCTTCGGAGCCCGCTCCGCTCCAGTATCTCGCGCCCTACGCAGGCGTCGCGATGGGTGAGTATTTCCGCGACAACGGAATGCACGCCGTCATCGTGTACGACGACCTTTCCAAGCAGGCCGTCGCTTACCGCCAGATGTCGCTTCTTCTGCGCCGTCCGCCGGGCCGCGAAGCCTACCCGGGCGACGTCTTCTATCTTCACAGCCGCCTTCTCGAGCGCGCCGCGAAGATGAACGACGACAATGGCGCGGGCTCGCTGACGGCTCTGCCGATCATCGAGACGCAGGCTGGCGACGTGTCGGCCTACATCCCGACCAACGTCATCTCGATCACCGACGGCCAGATCTTCCTCGAGACGGACCTGTTCTACCAGGGCATCCGTCCGGCGATTAACGTCGGCCTCTCGGTCAGCCGCGTCGGCTCAGCCGCGCAGACCAAGGCGATGAAGAAGGTCGCCGGCTCGATCAAGCTTGAGCTCGCGCAGTACCGCGAGATGGCCGCGTTCGCCCAGTTCGGCTCGGACCTCGACGCCTCGACGCAGAAGCTGCTGGCCCGCGGCGCGCGCCTGACGGAGCTGCTCAAGCAGCCCCAGTACAGCCCGATGCCCGTCGAGGAGCAGGTCGCTTCGATCTACGCCGGCACGCAGGGCTTCCTCGACAAGGTCGAGACGAAGGATGTGGTCCGCTACGAGGCCGCGATGCTGAGCTTCCTCCGCAACGAGAAGGCCGACATCCTCAAGGCCATTCGCGACACCAAGGCGCTCGACGACGACACCGCGAATAAGCTGAAGGACGCGCTGACCGAGTTCGGGAAGACGTTCGCATAACATGGCGAGCCTCAAGGCCCTCAAGATCCGCATCGGCTCGGTGAAGTCGACGCAGAAGATCACCAAGGCGATGAAAATGGTCGCCGCCGCCAAGCTGCGCCGAGCGCAGCAGGGCGCCGAGGCCGGCCGTCCCTACTCGACGCGCATGAGCGGTGTCGTTGCCTCGCTGGCGTCGAAGGTCGCGCGCACCCCGCAGAGCCCCAAGCTCCTCGCGGGAACGGGCAAGGACGATACGCACCTGATCGTCGTCGCGACCAGCGACCGCGGCCTTGCCGGAGCCTTCAACAGCAATGTCGTCCGCGCGGCCCGCCGGAAGGCCGACGATCTGATTGCGCAAGGCAAAACGGTGCTGTTCTACATTGTAGGCCGCAAGGGCCGACCGGTGCTCCAGCGCTTTTACCCGAAGGGGATCGTCGCGCAGTACGACACCAGCGCGATGAAAGCGCCGACCTATGCGGACGCACAGGCAATCGCCAAGGATATCATCGACCGGTACAGGACCGATGGAGTCGACGTAGTGCATCTGGCCTACGCCAATTTCCGCTCGACGCTCGTGCAGGAGCCGACGGTGGAGCAGATCATCCCCGTCGCTCCGTCTGCGGCGAACGATGGGGGTACCGGCACGACTTCGCTGGCGGCGGTGGAATATGAGCCGGACGAGGAGACGATTCTCGCCGACCTCCTGCCGCGCAACATCGCGGTTCAGATCTACCACGCCCTGCTCGAGAACCAGGCCGGCTTCTACGGCTCGCAGATGACCGCGATGGACAATGCGACCCGCAACGCCGGCGACATGATCAACCGCCTGTCGATCCAGTACAATCGTCAGCGCCAGGCGGCGATCACGACCGAACTCGTTGAAATCATTTCCGGCGCAGAAGCGCTCTAACCCGATACGAAGCCGAGGAAGACAGACATGGCAACCGCCGCTCCCGAGACGAAGCCCCGCAGCCGAGCCAAGAAGGCCGAGACGACCGCGTCCGGCTCCGGCGCAGCCGCCGAGCAGCAGACCGGCAACATCGTCGGCCGCGTCGCGCAGGTCATCGGCGCCGTCGTCGACGTCGCGTTCGAGGGCGAGCTTCCGCCAATCCTCGCCGCGCTCGAGACCGACAATGGCGGCAACCGGCTCGTCCTCGAGGTCGCTCAGCACCTCGGCGAGAACGTTGTCCGCACGATCGCGATGGACTCGACCGACGGCCTCACCCGCGGCCAGACGGTCCGCGCCACCGGCTCGCAGATCCGCGTGCCCGTCGGCCCGAAGACGCTCGGCCGCATCATGAACGTCATCGGCGAGCCGATCGACGAGCGTGGTCCGATCGACACCGACCTGACCGCCCCGATCCACGCCGACGCCCCCTTGTTCGTCGATCAGTCGACCGAGACCTCGATCCTGGTCACCGGCATCAAGGTCATCGACCTGCTCGCGCCTTACGCGAAGGGCGGCAAGATCGGCCTGTTCGGCGGCGCCGGCGTCGGCAAGACCGTGCTCATCCAGGAGTTGATCAACAATATCGCCAAGGGCCACGGCGGTACTTCCGTGTTCGCCGGCGTGGGCGAGCGCACGCGCGAAGGCAACGACCTCTATCACGAGTTCCTCGAAGCGGGCGTCATTGCCAAGGACAAGGACGGCAATGCCGTTTCCGAAGGTTCGAAGGTGGCGCTGGTGTTCGGCCAGATGAACGAGCCGCCGGGAGCCCGCGCCCGTGTCGCTCTGTCGGGTCTAACGCAGGCCGAATATTTCCGCGACCAGGAGGGCCAGGACGTGCTCTTCTTCGTCGACAACATCTTCCGCTTCACCCAGGCGGGCTCGGAAGTGTCGGCGCTTCTCGGCCGTATTCCTTCGGCCGTGGGCTACCAGCCGACCCTGGCGACCGACATGGGCACGCTCCAGGAGCGCATCACGTCGACCAACAAGGGCTCGATCACCTCGGTGCAGGCCATCTACGTTCCGGCCGACGACTTGACCGACCCGGCGCCGGCGACGTCGTTCGCCCACCTGGACGCGACGACCGTGCTTTCGCGCGCCATTTCGGAGCTGGGCATCTACCCGGCCGTCGATCCGCTGGACTCGACCTCGCGCGTCCTGACGCCGAGCGTCGTCGGCCAGGAGCATTACGAGGTCGCCCGTGCGGTCCAGGAGACGCTGCAGCGCTACAAGAGCCTGCAGGACATCATCGCGATCCTCGGCATGGACGAGCTTTCCGAAGAGGATAAGCTGGTCGTCAGCCGCGCCCGCAAGATCCAGCGCTTCCTGTCGCAGCCGTTCCACGTCGCCGAGGTGTTCACCAACATCCCGGGCAAGTTCGTGCAGATCGAAGACACGGTCCGCTCGTTCAAGGCGGTCGTCGACGGCGAATACGACCACCTTCCCGAAGCGGCCTTCTACATGGTCGGGGGCATCGAGGAAGCGGTCGCCAAGGCCGAGAAGCTGGCGCAGGACGCCTAAGCGGCATTGGCCGGCCCTCTCCGCCTCGAGGATTGCGTCAACGACGTCTGTCCCTGGTCGGGAAAGCCCGTCAGCGCCGACAGCCTGACGCTCTACCATGGCAAGGTGGTCGGCTTCTGCAACACGGGCTGCCGCGACAAGTTCGAGGCAGCGGCGCACGCGTTCGACGCGGCGATTGAAGGTAAGAAGTAATGGCCGATCTCAAATTCGAGCTCGTAACCCCGGACCGCCTAGTGATGTCGGACGATGTCTACATGGTCGTCGTCCCCGGCACCGAAGGCGAATCCGGCATTCTTGCCGGCCACGCGCCCTACATGACGACGCTGCGTGACGGAGACATCTCGGTTTATCGCACGCAAAGCGGCCAGCCGGAGAAGATCGCGGTGACCGGCGGCTTCGCCGAAGTCAGCGAACGCGGCCTGACGGTTCTGGCGGAGAGCGCGAGCTCCTAATTGCCCATCGGCGCATAGCGCCATTGTGACGCCTTGCTGCCGTCCTTGAGCGAAATCTCCGCGGCCAAGTCCTTTCCGTCGCGCCAGTAGCGGATGCGCTGCGGGTAATCGTGCGCCTCGTTCTCGAAGACGATCTCGCTTTCCGTCGCCTTCGTGGCCTTGAAGCAGCCCCCCGTTTGCCCCTTGGGAAGCGCGCAGAACGAGATCGCGCCGCCTTCGGCCGTGATCCGCGTGTGCTCATACCATTGAAGCGCCTCCCCTTTTCCGCTTCGGCTGCTTCCCATCATTTGCCCTGCCCGGTCTCCGGTCCAGCACTCCTCGGTCCAGCTCTCGCCGCTTTTGCGCTCCCAGCAGCCCGCCATCCATGCGGGCATGGCAACCTGTTGGGGCTCTCCTGCCAAGATTGCCCCGAGAATCAGCCACATGGTTCGCCCCCTTTTCAGAAGCCGCAATTTAATCGCGGTTAGCTTTTTCTAAAAGTTTGAGTCCTATTCACCATCCCGACCTAGGCGGAAGACGCAGGGACGGGAACGGAATGAACGCATTCGGCAAGCGCGGCGGCATGGGCGGCAGTGGCCGTCCGCAATTCGGTGTCGCCAAACCGATGAAGTCTTCTGGCGGCCCGGCTGCGCCTGCACCCGAGGCTGCCGACGACGCCGAGCAGTTTCCACCCGTCACCGATCTCACAGCCAACCTCGACGGCGGCCAGCAGGATCCGGGCGGATCGAACATGGCGGCCATGGACCGCCTCAACAATCGTCAGAACGCCGACGGCGGCCAGGCCAGCAGCAAGGCCGAAGGGTTCGAGGCCTCCGTTCACCGCATCAAGGAGCAGGTGCTGCCGCGCCTTCTCGAGCGCGTCGATCCCGAAGCCGCCGCGACTCTCAGCAAGGAAGAGCTCGCCGAGGAGTTCCGCCCGATCATCAGCGAGGTTCTCGCCGAGCTGAAGATCACGCTCAACCGCCGCGAGCAGTTCGCTCTCGAAAAGGTCCTGGTCGACGAGCTTCTCGGCCTCGGGCCGCTCGAAGAGCTTCTCGCGGACCCGGCCGTCAGCGACATCATGGTCAACGGCCCGGACCAGACCTTCGTCGAGCGCAAGGGCAAGCTGGAGCTGGCCCAGATCCAGTTCCGCGACGAGGAGCATTTGTTCCAGATCGCCCAGCGCATCGTGAACAAGGTCGGCCGCCGCGTCGACCAGACCACGCCGCTGGCCGACGCCCGCCTCCAGGACGGCAGCCGCGTCAACGTCATCATTCCGCCGCTGTCGCTGCGCGGCACCGCAATCTCCATTCGTAAGTTCTCCGAAAAGCCGATCACGCTCGACATGATGAAGGGCTTCGGCTCGATGTCGGAGAAGATGGCGACGGTGCTGAAGATCGCTGGCGCGTCACGCATGAACGTCATCATCTCGGGCGGTACCGGTTCGGGTAAGACGACGATGCTCAACGCATTGTCGAAGATGATCGACCCGGGCGAGCGCGTGATCACCATCGAGGACGCGGCCGAGCTTCGTCTGCAGCAGCCGCACTGGCTGCCGCTCGAAACCCGTCCGGCGAACCTCGAGGGCCAGGGCGCGATCACCATCCGCGACCTCGTCATCAACGCGCTGCGCATGCGCCCCGACCGCATCATCCTCGGCGAGATTCGCGGCCAGGAGTGCTTCGATCTCCTGGCGGCGATGAACACGGGCCACGACGGCTCGATGGCCACGCTTCACTCCAACTCCCCCCGCGAGTGCCTCGCCCGTATGGAGAACATGGTGATGATGTCGGACATCAAGATTCCGAAGGAGGCGATTTCGCGCCAGATCGCGGACTCGGTCGACCTCATCGTCCAGGTGAAGCGCCTCCGCGACGGTTCGCGCCGCACGACCAACGTCACCGAGGTGATCGGCATGGAAGGGGACGTCATCGTCACCCAGGAGCTGTTCAAGTTCGAATATCTGGATGAGACCGCCGACGGGAAAATCCTCGGCGAATATCGCTCGATGGGCCTACGCCCCTACACGCTGGAGAAGGCCAAGCAGTTCGGCTTCGACCAGCCGTACCTCGAGGCCTGCCTCTAGGCCGACCGTGTCGTCGGCTAGATTACCGGCGAAGGCTCGTCGACCAGCACGGTTTTAGCCGGGTCGGCCGCTTCGGCGTCGTCCCACATCTGCCTCAGGTTGCGCGGCAGCGCCTGTTTCACATGGTCGACCTGGCCCCGTGAAATATGCCTTGAGAGCACCCTGAACACGGAGCGGATCGCGTCCTCAGGGTCGACCGGCCGGGCGTCCGACAGCCATTCCGCCACTTCCGCCACGAACTCGTCGCGGTTGCGGCATTCGGACGGCATCTTCTGTGGCTCGAACTGGTCGTAATAGACGCCGCGGACGAGCAGCGGCAGTTGCGCCCCGAGATGGGCGGCGAGGTTGATGCTCAGCCGGTCGCGGATCTTATGCAGGACGGTCGACAGCACCTTCCAGGCGACCTGCTTGTCCGGCCCGAGGTCGGCCATGATCTCCTTCAGCCAGACGTGGGTTGTCTCGAGCGTCCTGTCGAAGACTTCGAGGCCATTCGCGCTCATGGTCCCTCTCCCTTCCAGATGATTGGTGAGCGACAATTGGCGAACGTCAGGGGAAGGCAGCCGTTCCTCGCCCGAGCGCGTTTTGCGGCGCGGACTGGTGCGCGGCTAACGATCATGCGGAGAAGAAAAATGGTGGGCGTGGCAAGGATTGAACTTGCGA
>DASUVP010000181.1:0-5591 GCA_036378895.1 Sphingomicrobium sp. | reverse complement strand
CGCGCCTGCGCCAGCTCGCCCTCGATGCGCGTAACCTCCGCCCAGGTTTGCGCGACGCCGCTCGTTTCCAGGCCCCCGAAGGCATCGAGCAAGGCCCGATGCCCGCGCGGGTTCAGCAGCCCGCGCTCGTCATGCTGGCCGTGAACCTCCACCGCGAGCGCACCAATGTCCCGCAACAGCCCGGCAGGGACCGACGCGGAGCCGACGAAAGCGCGGCTTCCGCCATCGGCCTTGAGCGAACGCCTGAGGTTCAGCGGCTCGCCGTAGCCGGCTTCGAGTCCCTGCTCCGCGAGAAGTGCGTGGACCGGATGGTCTCGCGGAAGATCGATCTCGGCCGATACGGACGCGGCGTCCTCGCCGCTCCGGACGAGGCCGGCGTCTGACCGGGCGCCGAGCGCCAGCCCGAGAGCGTCGAGAAGGATGGACTTGCCTGCACCGGTCTCGCCGGTCAGCACCCCCAGCCCTGAGTCGAACTCGAGCTCGAGCTGCTCGACGAGCACGACGTTGCGGATTGCGAGCTGCCTCAGCACGGCGTGCTCGCGGTTGGGTGCATCAGCCCTGCGGCGTGGTCTGCGGCACGTGCCGCGAAACGAGCTTGTAGGCCCGGTGATACCATTCGCTGCCGGGGTAGTTCCGGCCGAGCACCGCCGCAGCCTTCTGCGCTTCCTGCGGGATGCCTAGCGCGAGGTAGCATTCCACCAGCCGCTCCAGCGCCTCGGGCGTGTGGTTTGTCGTCTGGTACGATTCGACCACCTTGCGGAAGCGGAGCGTGGCCGCGAGCCACTTGCCGGAGCGCTGGTAGAAGCGGCCGACTTCCATCTCCTTGCCGGCGAGATGGTCGTTGATGAGGTCGAGCTTGAGCCGGGCGTCGGAGGCGTAGCGACTGTCCGGGTAGCGCCGCATCAGCTCGCCGAACGCGTTGGCGGCGTTGGTCGTGCTGGCCTGGTCGCGGGTCACGTCCTCGATCTGCTGATAATGGCTCATTGCGACCAGATAGTGGGCGTAGGGCGCATCCTTGTTGCCCGGATGGATCGTCAGGAAGCGCTGCGCGGAACTGATCGCCTCAGGATACTTCCGCGCCATGTAATAACTGAAGCCGCTCATCAGCTGCGCGCGGCGCGCCCAGACCGAATAGGGGTGCTGGCGCTCGACCTCGTCGAACACCTTCGCCGCTTCCTCGTAACGGCCCTTGTCCATGCGGTCCTTGGCGAGGGCATAGAGGCTGTTCACGTCGCGGGCGATGTAGGCCGTGTCCGCGCTGCTCTTGTTGCGGGCGCAGCCCGAGGCGGGAATCACGATCGCGCATGCGAGCAGCAGGAGGGCGGGACGGGTCAGCGTAGACGGCATGAAGACCTCATTAGCGTGGGGCCTCGGACAGGCCAAGCGGGACATGGACGCTCTTTGATGGGCGCCAGATGAACGGTGTCAGACGGCTGCCGGGTCGGCGGCCTTCTCCTCTTCCGTCCTGAGGAAGCTGTCGGGCTTGACGCCCAGCCAGACCAGCACCGGCGAGGAGATGTAGATCGAGGAATAGGTGCCGACGAAAATGCCGATGAAGATCGCGATCGTCAGGCCGAAGATGACCTCGGGACCGAAGATCAGAAGCATCGCCAAGGCAAGCAGGATGGACAGCGAGGTGACCATCGTCCGCGACAAAGTCTCGTTGAGCGACAGGTTCAGCAAGGGGACGATTGCCATCTTGCGGAATTTCCGCAGATTTTCGCGGATTCGGTCATAGATCACGACCGTGTCGTTGAGCGAGTAGCCGACGATGGTGAGGATGGCCGCGACGACGTTCAGGTCGACCTGCAATTGCGTCAGCGAAAAGAATCCGAGCGTCATGGCGACGTCGTGGAACAGAGTGACGAGCGCCCCCACCCCGAACTGCCATTCGAACCGGAACCAGATGTAGATGGCGATCCCGAGCATCGCGAGCCCGATCGCCAGGCTGCCGTCCCAGGCCAGCTCCTCGCTGACCTTGCCGGACACCGTCTCGACCGAATCGACGCGGGCGCCCGGATACCGCTGCTCCAGCATCGAGCGGACCTGAGTCGCCGCCCGGTTGGCCGCTGCCTCGCCGCCTTCCGGCTTGGGCAGGCGAATCTGGTAGCTGCGCGGGCCGCCCGTTTCCTGGATGCTGCCCTCGCCGATGTTCAGCGTTCCGACGTCGGCGCGAAGGCGCTCGACGTCGACCTGCTGGGCGAAGGTCACCCGGATCATCTGGCCGCCGACGAAGTCGACACCGAGGTTGAGGCCCCTCACTCCGACCAGCACGAGGCTAGCGATCGTCACGAGGATTGACAGCACGAGCGCGACGTTGCGCCAGCGCATGAAGTCGATGTTCGTGTTGTCGGGAACGAGCTTCAGCAGCTTCATTTTCAAAAGCCTCAGATATGCAGGACGCGGGGACGCTTGCGCCGCACCCAGAGCGCGACGAGCATCCGTGTGAAGTTCACCGCCGTGAACACCGAAGTGACGATGCCGATCATCAGCACCACCGCGAAGCCGCGGATCGGGCCCGAGCCGAAATACCACATTAGAACAGCGGCGATGACGTTGGTGATGTTCGCGTCGAAAATCGCGGTCGAAGCTTCGGAATAACCGTGCTCGATCGCATCGAGGGTCTTCCGCCCGCGCCTCTGTTCCTCGCGTATTCGCTCGTTGATCAGCACGTTCGCGTCGACCGCGGCGCCGATCGTCAGGACGAAGCCGGCGATACCCGGAAGCGTCAGCGACGCGTTGAAAACCGCCATGATGCCGAGAATCAGCAGCGCGTTCACGATGAGCGCCAGCGTCGCATAGACACCGAATCGGCCATAGGTGACGAGCATGAAGAGAATGACCGCCCCGGTCGCGATGACGCTGGCGATAATGCCCTTCTGAATCGAATCGCGGCCGAGCTCCGGACCGATGGTCCTTTCCTCGATGACGTTGAGCTTCACCGGCAGCTTGCCCGACGCAAGCGACACGGCGAGCTGGTTGGCGGTCTCGACGGTGAAATTGCCGCTGATCTGCGCCTGACCGCCTAGAATCGGCTCGTTGATGTTCGGCGCCGACAGGACCTGTTCGTCGAGGATGATCGCGAACGGCTTGTTGACGTTCTCCTGCGTGACGCGCCCGAACCGGCGAGCACCGGCGGTATTGAAGCTGATCGAGACCACCGGGCGGCCGTCCTGGTCGAAGGTCTGCTTCGCATCGACCAGCTGGTCGCCCGAGACCATCACTCGGCGCTTGACGGCGATATTGCCGCCGCCTTCGACCATCGGCAGCACCTGGCTTCCGGCGGGAGCGCGGCCCTGCGCGACCTGGTTGGGGTCGGCGGTCAGGTCGACGAGCTTGAATTCGAGGCGGGCCGTCTGGCCGATCAGCCGCTTCAGCGCCTCCGGGTCCTCGACGCCCGGCACCTCGACCAGGATGCGGTCGGTGCCCTGGTTGATGACGGTGACTTCCTTGGTGCCTTGCGGATCGATTCGGCGGCGCACGACGTCGCGGGCGACGGTCATCGCGTCGCGCATCGCCCGCTGCGACCCGCTTTGCGTCGGCGTCAGCACCACGCGCGTCGAATCCATCACCTGGACGTCCCAGTCTCGCGAGCCTGTCAGTGCCACCGGCTGGGTGATGGCGCGCAGCCGCTCGACGGCCGTATCCAGCTGCGTCGGATCGCGGACGAGGAACGAAACACGCCCGCCGGCGGTGGACACGTCCCCGATTTCGACGCGCGGGCTTCGGCGAAGCTCGGTCGAGACCTGGTCTTCCATCGCCTGAAGCCGCTGCTTGGCAGCGTCGGCCTGGTCCGCTTCGAGCAGAAGCTGGCTGCCGCCGGCAAGGTCGAGGCCGAGGTTGATCGTCGCGCTTGGAAGCCAGGTCGGATAGCGGGCCTTGAGTTCTGCCGGCAGCATGCTGGGAATGGCGAACAATATGCCGATCAGGATGACCAGCGAGATCGACCAGACCTTCCAGCGCGGGAAATCGAGCATCGAAAACGCAGTCCTAGTGGTTCGCGGGCTTGGACGACCCGGTCAGCACCTGGCTCAGCGTGCCCTTGACCACGCGGACCCGGACGCCCTGCGAAATCTCGACTTCCGCTTCGTCGTCGGTGACCTTCGTCACCTTCCCGCGGATTCCGCCGCCGGTGATGACTTCATCGCCCTTCTTGATGGCCGCGATCGCCGTCTGGTGATCGCGGACGCGCTTCTGCTGCGGGCGGATCATCAGCACGTAGAAGATGACGAAGATCAGGAGCCACGGCGCGATGCCGATGAGGATGGCCGAACCGCTGTTCGGGTTCGCACCCGCTGCGGCGAGGGTCTGCAGGAAGATGTCTGTCATTGGCTGAGGGATGTTTCCTAAGCGGAAGTCGGCGGGCGACTATCACGGCGGTGAAGACAGGCGCAAGAATCGCTCCAGTTGCTGGTCGGGGCGACTGGATTCGAACCAGCGACCTCCACACCCCCAGTGTGATGCGCTACCAGGCTGCGCTACGCCCCGACCGGGCTGGCATCTAGGCAGCAGTCGCCCATAAGACAAGCGATGCCCCGCCGCCGCCGCCGAAGAAAAAGCTCCTGGCCCCGAAGGTTGCTGCTCGTCGTGGCAGCGATCCCGCTCGCCTATCTGGCGGCGGCGCTGGCCGGCTCGCTCATCCCCGTCAACCGCGGATGGAGCGAGCCTGACGAGGGGGTTACCGTCTATCTCGCCAACAATGGCCTCCACTCCGACATCGTCATGCCGGTGAAGGCCCAAGGGCTCGACTGGGCGCCTTTCGTCCCCAAGGCAGCTTTCGCGGCCCCGGACGCCGAAGCGCGCTGGATAGCCTTCGGCTCAGGAGAGGAGCGAGTCTATCTTGAGACGCCGCGGTGGAACGACATCAAGCCCAAGACCGTCTGGTCCGCGATGACCGGCGGGCGCCGCGTGATGCATGTGGAATGGGTGTCGAACCCCGGCTACATGGACCGCGCGATCCGCCTCCGGCCCCAGGAATATCGCCGGCTCTGGGCAGCGATCCGTGCCGACTTCCAGCTGGACGAGAGCGGCAGGCCCGAGCGTATCGACCACCCGGGCTACGGCCGCTCCGACGCCTTCTACTGGGCGACCGGCAAGTTTCACGCGCTCAAGACGTGCAACACCTGGGCGTCCAGCCGCTTCCGGCTGGCGGGCATCAGGACGAGCCTGTGGCCGCCCTTCGTGCAGGGCTTCGTCTGGCGCTACCGGAAGATCAGCGAGGACTGAGCTACTCCTCCTTCTTCACCTCGGTCTTCGTTTCCGTCTTCGTCTTGGTCTTCGTTTCGGTCTTGGTCTCGGTCTTCGCCTGGGCGTCGAGCTCGGCCTTGGTGAGGCTCACGACGAGGCCCTTGTCGTTCTTGCCGAAGCTCGCCGACGGGATTTCGGCCCGCGTCTTGCCGGTGTTCACGACTGCGCTGTCGGTCTTCACCGATTCCAGCCTGCCGATCAGCTCACCGTTCTGGCCATAGACGTCCACGCCGACCTTCATGTCTTCGGCGGTGGCCTTGACCACTTCGGTCGTCTTGGTCGTCGTAGTCTGCGTCGTCTTGGCGGCTGGAGTGCCCGCCGGGGTCGTCGCCGGCGTGGTTTCC
>DASUVP010000180.1:0-8407 GCA_036378895.1 Sphingomicrobium sp. | reverse complement strand
ACCTCGATCGCGTCGCGCAGGTAGCGGTCGATCAGCACCGGGCTCGATCCCGACACGGCCACCGCCGTTGCAATGTAGTGGTCGAGCTGCTCCGGCCCGTCGACCACCTCCATGCCCCTGCCGCCCAGCACGTAGGAGGGGCGCAGGAGGACCGGATAGCCGATGCGCTGGGCGACGGCGAGCGCCTCGTCGCGGCTCCGTGCGAGGCCGTTGGCGGGCTGCTTGAGCCCCAATTTGTCGACCAGCTTTGCGAAGCGCTCGCGGTCCTCGGCAAGATCGATGGAGTCCGGCTTGGTACCGAGGATCGGGATCCCCGCCGCACCCAGATCGGCCGCCAGCTTCAGCGGCGTCTGCCCGCCAAGCTGAACGATCACGCCCAGCAACTCGCCCTTCTCGGCCTCGCGTTGGACGATCTCCAGCACGTCCTCGGCCGTCAGCGGCTCGAAATAGAGCCGGTCGGATGTGTCCGGGTCGGTGGAGACGGTCTCCGGGTTGCAGTTGACCATGATGGTCTCGAACCCCGCTCCATCGCGCCCGAGAGCGAAGGCGGCGTGGCAGCAGCAATAATCGAACTCGATGCCCTGCCCGATGCGGTTCGGACCGCCGCCGAGGATCACGACCTTCTTCCGCTCGCTGATCTCGGCCTCGTCCTCGGCTTCGCCGAACAACGGAGCTTCGTAGGTCGAGTAGAGGTAGGGCGTTGCCGCATCGAATTCGGCCGCGCAGCTGTCGATGCGCTTGAACACCGGGCGCACGCCGAGCTTCAGCCGGTGCGCGCGCACTTCCACCTCGGTGACCCCGCCGGTCATCATGCGGATCGCGCTGTGCACGACGCCGGAGCCGCCCGCAGCCACCGCCTCGCTCATCCCGCGGTCCATGTGGGCCGAGCGAAGGGCGAGTTGCGCCAGGCGGCCGTCGGAAAAGCCCATCGCCTTCAGCCGCCGCATCTCCGTCGCGTCCTGCGGCAGGCCGTCGTTGCGAAGCTGCGATTCCGCGTCGACGATCTCCTGCAAGCGCTGGAGAAACCAGGGATCGAAGCCTGCGATCTGGTTGAGCCTTTCCACCGTGAAGCCCTGGCGCAGCGCCTCTGCGGCCACGAGCAGGCGATCCGGCGTCGGCCTGGCCAGCGCATTTTCGATTTCGACCGGGTCCGCGCCCTCGAGCTCCCGAACCCGATCCAGTCCGCAAAGCCCGATTTCGAGCCCTCGGAGCGCCTTCTGCAGGCTCTCGGCGAAGGAGCGGCCGATCGCCATCACTTCGCCCACCGACTTCATCGACGTGCTGAGCAGCGCGGGCGACCCCGGGAACTTCTCGAATGCGAAGCGCGGAACCTTGGTAACGACATAGTCGATCGTCGGCTCGAAGCTCGCGGGCGTCGCTCCGCCGGTGATGTCGTTGGCGATCTCGTCGAGCGTGTAGCCGACGGCCAACTTGGCAGCGACCTTGGCGATGGGAAAACCAGTGGCCTTTGAAGCGAGCGCCGAGGACCGCGAGACGCGCGGGTTCATCTCGATCACGACCATCCGCCCGGTCCTAGGATCCACTGCAAACTGGACGTTCGAACCGCCTGTTTCGACACCGATTTCCCGAAGCACGGCGATCGATGCCGACCGCATCCGCTGATATTCCTTGTCGGTCAGCGTCAGCGCGGGAGCGACGGTGATGGAATCGCCCGTATGCACTCCCATCGGGTCGACATTCTCGATCGAGCAAATGATGATGGCGTTGTCGGCGCGGTCGCGGACGACCTCCATCTCGAACTCTTTCCAGCCGAGCACTGATTCCTCGATCAGCACTTCGGTGGTCGGGCTGGCTTCGAGGCCGCCGCGCACGATCGCCTCGAACTCCTCGCGGTTGTAGGCGATGCCTCCGCCCGTGCCGCCGAGCGTGAAGCTCGGGCGGATGATCGCCGGAAGGCCGACCGTCTCCAGCGCGGCCCAGCCATCGTCCATGCTGTGCGCGATGGCCGAGCGCGGGCTTTCGAGGCCGATCCGGTCCATCGCCTCGCGGAACTTGAGCCGGTCCTCGGCCTTCTCAATCGCTTCCGCATTGGCGCCGACTAGCTCCACGCCGAGCCGCTCAAGCGTCCCGTCCTTTGCCAGCGCCAGTGCCGTGTTCAGCGCCGTCTGCCCGCCCATGGTCGGAAGGACGGCGTCCGGCCTCTCCTTCTCGATAATCTTGGCGACGAACTCGGGCGTGATCGGCTCGATGTATGTCGCGTCCGCAATCTCCGGGTCGGTCATGATCGTCGCCGGGTTCGAATTGACGACGATGACGCGATAGCCCTCTTGTTTCAGGGCCTTGACCGCCTGACTTCCCGAATAGTCGAACTCGGCGGCTTGGCCGATGACGATCGGGCCGGCGCCGATGATGAGGATCGAGGATATGTCGGTGCGCTTGGGCATCAGCCTGCCGACCCCTGCGCGTTGACGAAGACCAGCCGCAAGTGCCGCTCACGCGCCCAGCGCAGGACGCAGGCGCGCTCCTCAGCCGTCGCACCATGCCGGATCATGAACAGCAATCTCTTCTCGCTTTCATCCTGGAACAGCTCGCCGAGCGCCAGCCCGCACTGTTTGGTGACGCCGTTCAGCTCGGCTTGTGTGTGCATGCGCGCCGTGACGCAGGCGGAAAGGGTGAACAAGGCAGCGGCCGCTAAACACACTCGCGGTGAGATTTGGGACACGGCCACAGTCTATTGGTCCTCGCGTGTCGTAAATGTCGTGAGATCACCCTCGCGAAGGACTTCGAAATGGCGGTCGACGTATTCGCGCCCCGCCTTCGTTATCTGGTAGCTGTTGGCAGTCGCACCCTGCACCAGCCCCGCCTCAATAAGCGCGAATAGGTCCTGTTTCGCGCTATCGTCACACATCCCAGCATTCTCACAGAGCTGTTGGTCTTCCAGCGGCCGCGGCGCGGCCTCGTAAAGAGCAGTGAGCAACGTTTCGGGATATGGAGATAAGCGAGCAGCCGGCGCACCGGCCACTTGGTGAGTCTCATTGGCAGGCGCTGATCCGCTGCAGCCAGCAGCGAATAAAAGGACAAGCGCGGGAAGATACTTTCTCATTTCATCGCCCCAACGAACTTCTCGAACAGATAGAAGCTGTCCTGCGGCCCCGGGCTCGCCTCCGGGTGGTATTGCACGCTGAATGCCGGGCGGTCGGTGAGCTCGATCCCGCAATTGCTGTCGTCAAAGAGCGATACGTGCGTCTCCCGCACATTGTCCGGCAGGCCTTCCCGCTCGACCGCGAAGCCGTGGTTCATGCTGGTGATCTCGACCTGGCCATCCTCCAGCCGCCTCACCGGGTGGTTGGCGCCGCGGTGGCCCTGGAACATCTTGCTCGTTTTCCCGCCGACAGCGAGCGCGAGGAGCTGGTGGCCAAGGCAGATGCCGAACAAGGGCTTTCCCGTCTCCAGCATCTTCCGGATGACCGGGATGGCATAGCCTCCCGTCGCCGCGGGATCACCGGGCCCGTTCGACAGGAAGAATCCGTCCGGCTTATGCGCCATTACCTCGTCGAACGAGGCCGTCGCGGGAACGACCGTAACCCGCGCCCCCGCCTCGACCAGGTTGCGGAAGATGTTGCGCTTCGACCCGTAATCCACTGCAACAACGTGCGGCCTCTTGTCGTCGTCGCCGCCAAGCTCATAGCCCTCGCCCCAGGCCCATTTGCCGCCCGACCAGCGCTCGACCTGCAGCCGGCTCACGTCCTTGGCGAGGTCCATGCCCTCCAGCCCCGGCCACTCGCTCGCCATCCGCTGGAGCCGCTCGAGGTCGAACTCGCCGTTGATATTGTGCGCGACGGCGACGGTTGGCGGCCCTTCCTCCCGGACCAGCCGGGTCAGCGCGCGCGTGTCGACTCCGGAAATACCGATCCGGCCCCACCTGCGCATCCAGTCCGAGAAGCCCTGGTTCGACCGATAATTGCTCGGCTCGGTAACGACCTCACGCACCAGGCAGCCGAGCGCATGCGCCTCCGCCGCCTCGACGTCCTCGTCATTCGCTCCGACATTGCCGATATGCGGGAAGGTGAAGGCGATGACCTGCTTCGCGTAGGACGGGTCGGTCATGACCTCCTGGTAGCCGGTCATGGCCGTGTTGAAGCACAGCTCGCCGACCGCTTCGCCCTCGGCACCGAAGCCCCTGCCCCAGACTTTCCTTCCGTCCGCGAACACCACGACTCCCGTCGCGCCCTTGGGTTGGGGCGCGGACAAGGGATGTGGTTCGGCCATGGGCGGGAAGCCTTCCGTCGTGGGTTTTGCAGCAATGTCGCTAAGGCATTTCCGCTAGGCACATATGCGCGCCGGGTCAACGCTGGTCAGGGCCGAAATGCATGGCTAGTGGGCTGGCATGATCCGCGACGACATCAAGACCGCTCTGGTTGCCGCCATGAAGAGCGGCGACAAGGCTTCCACGGGCACCATCCGCCTGATCCAGTCGGCCATCAAGAACCGCGACATCGAGCTTCGCACCGGCGCCGGTCCGGCGGACGACGATCTCATGGTCACGGAAGTGCTGCAGAAGATGATCAAGCAGCGCCGCGAATCCGTGGAGCTCTACCGCAAGGGCAACCGCGCCGAGCTGGCCGATGCCGAAGAGGGCGAGATCGCGGTCATCGAGCGCTTCCTGCCCAGGCAGATGAGCGACGATGAAGCAGGCGCGGCGATCCAGGCCATCATCGCCAAGACCGGAGCGTCCGGCATGAAGGACATGGGGCGCGTCATGAGCGAGGTGAAATCGCGCCTCGCGGGCCAGCTCGACCCCGCGCGTGCCAGCGCCATGGTGAAGGCCGCGCTCAGCTAGGGACGAAAAAGGCCCCGCCGCGGCGAGCGGCGGAGCCCAGGTGAAGTAAGCTTGTCTCTATCTTGCTGTTGCGGCTTTCGCTCCACCAGTTGCGCTGCCGGTGAGACCCATCACGCCTTCCATGACCAGCTCGTAGAGCAGTATGGCGGTTGCACTGGCTGCGGCGCCGGCGATGCCTATCTGGAGGTTGCCCATCACGACGTTGAGCTGGGCGCCCACGGCCGGAAGTGCGGAAAGCGCCGCTCCTATCAGCGGCAGTGCGACGACCGCCACCATGGCCAGGACCAGTCTTTCCCGGGGCATCGAGAGACCCGAGATCAGGCCAAGGACAACAAGCGTCAACGCAACATTCAACCCACCCATGGCGACGAAGCCGGCCACGATCGCGAGGACAATGTAGATTGCACGGGCGAGCCCGCCGATCTTGTTCAGCATGTTATTCCCCCTCCTAGTCGTCCCGAGCGGCTCCCCGCCGCTGAAAGTCGGAACGGCAAGGAGATTAACCCTATTTCCGCTCATTCCGCAGGGGAAATAATCGTGCGGATTCCGGCCCTTGCGCGGATGGTCAAATCTTCACCTGCAACCTTGACCGAAAATCTGCGCCCGATCTGTGGATAAATCGGCCGCCTGCGCTTGCAGCCTGCCGAGTCGGATGCGAGAAAATCCGGTCGCCGTCCATGAGCTTAAGTCCCGCCTTTCTTGACGAGCTTCGCGCTCGGACTTTGCTGTCGGCGGTCATATCGCCGTCGGTGAAGCTGATCCGCGCGGGCCGCGAGTGGAAGGCCTGCTGCCCCTTCCACAACGAGAAGACGCCCAGCTTCACGGTCAACGACGAAAAGGGCTTCTACCACTGCTTTGGATGCGGTGCGCATGGCGATGCGATCCGCTTCCTGACGGACGCCCGCGGCCTACCCTTCATGGACGCGGTGAAGGAGCTTGCCGCCAAGGCAGGCATCGAGGTCCCCGCTCCCGACCCAAGGGCTCGTGAGCGCGCCGAGCGCACTTCAGACCTGACTGACGTCATGGCGTCGTGCCAGAAATGGTTCGTCGAGCAGCTTGCCGGGATCGAAGGCGCCGAAGCCCGCGAGTATCTCAAGAACCGCGGCATCGACGCGGACGCAATCGCGCGATTCGGCATCGGCCTCGCGCCGGAAGGCCGCAACAAGCTGAAGTCAGCCCTCTCCAGCCTTGGCGAGGACAAGCTCGTCGAGACGGGCATGCTCATCAAGAACGATGAGGGCGAGACCTACGACCGCTTCCGCGGGCGTTTGATGATCCCCATCCGCGACGCGCGAGGGCGGGTGATCGCGTTCGGCGGCCGGATCCTCGGCGCCGGCGAGCCGAAGTACCTGAACTCGCCCGACACCCCGCTCTTCGACAAGGGCCGCACGCTCTACAACATCGACCGCGCAAGCCCCGCGACACGCTCGGCAAAGCGGCTGATCGTCGTCGAGGGCTACATGGACGTCATCGCGCTCGACCGCGCAGGAGTGGCCGAAGCCGTCGCCCCCAACGGCACCGCCGTCACCGAGCACCAGCTCGAGCGCATGTGGCGGCTCGATCCCAACCCGATCCTCTGCTTCGACGGCGACAGCGCCGGGCAGAAAGCCGCGATCCGCGCCGCCTCGCGCGCCCTTCCCTTCCTCGGCCCCGAGCGGACCCTCCGCTTCGTCGAGCTTCCCGCCGGCCAGGACCCCGACGACATCGTCCGCAGCGGGGGCCGCGAAGCGCTCGAGGCGATCCTCTCGGAACCGGAGCCACTCGTCGACCGGCTGTGGCGGCACGAGCGCGATGCCCAGCCGCTGACGACGCCTGAGGCCCGCGCCGGATTCCGCCAGAGGCTGATCGAGCATTCCCAGGCCATCGGCGACCAAGCCCTCGCCCGCCTCTACCGCGACGAATGGCTCCGCCGCTTCCACGACGAGGTGACCCCACCCCGCCCGCAGTTCCAGCAGCGCCGCCCCTTCCAGCCCAACCGTCCCGGCCAGCGCTGGCAGCCGCCCAAGCCCCCCGCCGGCGCCGCAGCGCGAGCCATCGCCGCGAGCGGCATCGACCGCGCCATGGCCCGCTCCCTCGTCATCGGTTTCGCCAACTTCCCGGAGGCGTTGGAACAGCATTGCGAGCAGCTCGCTTCCCTCTCGATCGGCGAGGTGACGCTTGCCCGCATCCGCGACAGGCTGGTCGATGCTGCCGTTTCGGGGGAAACGCTTGATCGAGAGACACTTGCTACCATATTGCGCGACAGTGGAACGGCGGCGGACCTGGAGCGAGCTCGCCGGACTGGGACAATGGCCTTTTCCTTCACCCGAAGCGACACGGCTCCCGAAAGGGCTGTGCGCGACCTCGGGACCGCGATCGATGCGTTGACGGCGGACGGGGAGATCGGCGCGGCCCTCAAGGCTGCGACCGAGCGCTTGAAGGAAGGCGAAGAGGATGCGTTCGAGGAGCAGCGTCGGCTGCACTCGCAACGTGAGGAAATCAAGGAGCGGCTGGCGTCTCTCGCCGGCAGTGACTAAGCGGCGCCAAAGAATACAAGGGCCACCATGGCGAAAAACGAAGCAGTAGAGACTGAAGTCCAGGACAGCGGCGATGCACCGCTGATCGACCTCAACGACGCGTCGATCAAGAAGATGATCGCCCGTGCGAAGAAGCGCGGCTTCATCACCATCGACGAGCTCAACGAGGCTCTTCCCCAGGACCAGATGGCGTCGGAGCAGATCGAAGACATCATGTCCGCGATCAACGACATGGGCATCAACGTCGTCGAGAACGAGGAAGCCTCGGAGGACGACGAGGACAAGGAAGACGACACCGCCGACGAGGAGGTTGATCCCCTCGACGACGGCGGTCCCCGCCCTGCCGCCGCGACCAAGAAGGAAGCGGTCGACCGCACCGACGATCCCGTTCGCATGTACCTGCGCGAGATGGGCGCGGTGGAATTGCTCTCCCGCGAGGGCGAGATCGCCATCGCCAAGCGCATCGAGGCGGGCCGCGACATCATGATCTGGGGCCTTTGCGAAAGCCCCATGACCTTCAACGCCATCATCGACTGGTCGAACGCCCTCAACGAAGGGCGCATGCAGCTGCGCGAGATCCTCGATCTCGAAGCCATGCTGTCGAAGGGCCCCACGGCCGAGCAGATCGCCGAGAGCGAGGAAGGCGAGGAAGGCGCCGAGGGCGAGATCAGCGAGAAGACCGCCGGCCCGACCATCAAGGAAGAAGAGGACGAGCCCGAAGAGGCCTCCGCCGACGGCGAGGAAGAGGACGACATGGTCGAGCGGCGCACCAAGCCGCAGGCCGAAGAGGAAGACGACGAGAACGCTCTGTCGCTCGCCCAGATGGAAGAGCAGCTGAAGCCTCAGGCGCTCGAGAAGTTCGCCACCATCACCTCGCTCTTCAAGAAATTCTCCAAGCTCCAGGCCGCCCGCCTCGACGCTCTGCAGGTCGGCGCCGAATTCCCCCCCGCCGACGAGAAGAAGTACCAGAAGCTCCGCGAGCAGCTCACCGCCGAGGTGGAGAGCGTCCAGTTCCACGGCGCCAAGATCGAATATCTCGTCGAGCAGCTGTACAGCCACAACCGCCGCCTGATGGCGCTGGGCGGCCAGA
>DASUVP010000179.1:0-4926 GCA_036378895.1 Sphingomicrobium sp. | reverse complement strand
TCGCGTCCTGAAGGCCGGATCGGCCGGGAAAATCTTCTCGCTGACCGGCTGGAAGGTCGGATGGATCGTGGCGTCGCCCGAGAATGCCGCCGTCGCGGCGCGCGCGCACCAGTTCCTGACGTTCGCCACCGCTCCCAACCTGCAGGCTGCGGTCGCCTTCGGCATGGAGCAGGGCGACGGCTGGATCGAGCCCATGCGGCAACGTTTCTCGCGCGCACTCAACCGGATGAGCGAGGGGCTGACCGCGGCCGGGTATCGAGTGCTCGAACCAGCCTCGACCTACTTCCTGTGCGTCGACCTCAAGGCGTCGGGGCTGAATGTGGATGACGAGACCTTTTCGACGGCTGCGGTCGAGCGGGCAGGGGTCGCCACCGTACCGGTTTCCGCTTTCGCCGAGGACAATCCCTCGCGCCACCTCGTCCGGCTGTGTTTCGCCAAGCGCGACGAAACCATCGATGCGGGCGTCCGGGCGATGGCTCGCGCCAAGGAGATGTTCGAATGAGCCCTGCCGAGGAAACGGTTGCGATCCTGAAGCAATTCGGCGTCGACGAAACCGCCGGCGATCTCGCGAGCCATTCGCCGATCGACGGTAGCGAGATCGGCCGCGTCACCACCGGCGACCCGGGCAAGGCGGCCGCTGCGGCGCAACAGGCGTTCCTGCGCTGGCGGACAATTCCCGCTCCACGCCGCGGTGAACTCGTGCGGCTCCTTGGTGAGGAGTTGCGCGCGGCGAAGGACCCGCTCGCCCGGCTCGTCACGCTGGAAAGCGGCAAGATCGTCCAGGAGGGCCTCGGCGAGGTCCAGGAGATGATCGACATCTGCGACTTTGCGGTCGGCCTGTCGCGCCAGCTCTACGGCCTCACCATCGCCAGCGAGCGGCCGAACCATCGGATGATGGAGCAATGGCATCCGCTCGGGCCGGTGCTCGTCATCAGCGCGTTCAATTTCCCGGTGGCCGTCTGGGCATGGAATGCTTCGCTGGCGCTTGTTTGCGGCAATCCGGTTATCTGGAAACCTAGCGAGAAGACTCCGCTGACCGCCGAGGCTGTGACGGCCCTGGCTCGCCGTGCGCTGGAAAGGTTCGGCGATGCGCCCGACGGCCTTGTTCAGGTCGTGCAGGGCGGGCGCGATGTCGGTGAGCAGCTTGCCGACGATGAGCGGATCGCCCTCGTCTCCGCGACCGGATCCACGGCAATGGGCCGGGCCGTCGGCCCCCGTGTGGCCAAGCGGTTCGGGCGGGTGCTTCTCGAGCTTGGCGGAAATAATGCGACGATCGTCTGCCCATCGGCCGACCTGGCACTCGCCGAGCGTGCGATCCTCTTCTCGGCGGCTGGAACGGCCGGCCAGCGTTGCACGACGCTGCGGCGGTTGATCGTCCACGAGAATATCGCCGATCAGCTCGTCACCCGGCTCAAGCGGCTCTTTGCCAACGTGAAGATCGGCGATCCGCGCGATCCCGATACGCTCGTGGGGCCGCTCATCGACGAGGCCGCGTTCGAGGGCATGAAGGCTGTGCTCGGCGACGGGATCGAGCGGGTCGATGGCGTTGACGGCGGCTTCTATGTGCGGCCGGCGCTCGTCGAAGCGGATGCCCAGCAAGGAAGCGTTCTCAGGGAGACGTTCGCGCCGATCCTATACGTCCTTCGCTATCGCAATTTCGAAGAGGCGCTCGCGCTCAATAATGCGGTGCCGCAGGGCCTGTCGTCATCGATTTTCACCAACGATCTACGGGAGGCGGAGCTGTTCCTATCCGCTGCCGGATCGGATTGCGGGATCGCAAACGTCAACATCGGCCCGTCCGGCGCGGAAATAGGCGGCGCGTTCGGCGGCGAGAAGGAAACGGGCGGGGGCCGGGAGAGCGGATCGGACAGCTGGCGCGCGTACATGCGGCGCCAGACGAACACGGTGAACTACGGGGCCGACCTACCGCTCGCCCAGGGCATCCGCTTCGACGTCGCCCCATAGCTCGAGGGCTTCGTCGGACAGGAGTTCCGGCCAGCGGCGCTTGAAATCCTCGTTCCAGGCGATGAGCTGGTCCGGTTCCAGCGGAGGCGCGATCAGGAAGCCCTGAACCACATCGCAACCAAGCTCTCGAACGCAGCGCAGCTGCTCCACGGTCTCGACGCCTTCGGCTGTCGCGACCAGGCCCAGCCCATGAGCCAGCTCGGCGACGGTCCGGACAATCAGCCGTGAGTCGTGGGCCGCCGGAAGGTCGACGACGAAGCAGCGGTCGATCTTGAGCTCGGTGAACGGCAATTGCCGCAACTGGAGAAGCGACGAATAGCCGGTGCCGAAATCGTCGATGGCAAGGCCGATGCCCTTGATCCGGAAGCGAGTCAGCGTGTCCATCAGCTTGACGAATTGCTGGGTGGCGCCCTCGGTCAGCTCCAGGACGAGCCGGTCGGTCGGCACGCCCATTTCGCGACACAGGCGCTCGACCATGTCCGGAAAGTCGAGCCGTTCGAGGCTTACGGCGGAGATGTTGAATGCGAGCCGTGTCTCCAGGCCCTCATCGCGCCAGACCTTCCATTGGCGCAAGGTCGTCTTGAGACCCCATTCGGTGAGCCGGTCGATCAATCCATGCTTTTCGGCGAGGGGCACGAACCGGCTCGGCGACACCGGGCCCAACTCCGGGTCGTCCCACCGTACCAGCGCTTCGACGCGGGTGAGCCTGCCATCCTTCAGGCTGACCTTAGGTTGATAGACCAGTCGGAGTTTTTGCCTGGCAAGCGCACGCTCGAAACTTTCGAGCAGCTTGCGGTCGGCTGCCGTCATGAAGGCACCGCCGGCTTAAGACGATTGAGGAGATCCTCGAGCTCCTCGAGCCGGACCGGCTTCTCGATCGGCCCTGCCATCTGGAGGCCTTGAGCCTCGCCCAGCCGGAATGCCGATTCCAGCACCCGTCGATCGAATCCGCTGATGATGAGTACGGGGCCTTCGAAATCTTCGTCAGCAAGGAATCTCAGCAGCTCCACGCCATCCACCGGCATTCCGAGGTCCATGGCGACGGCGTCGGGACGGCTCGAGCGAAAGGCATCGCGGAACATCGCGTCGTTCGAAGTGACGACCGGTTCGAAACCGCATTCGCGAGCAGCGTTGGCCACAAACTCGGCCAGGGCCGGCTCGTCATCAATCAGCAGCAGCTCCGGCTGCTTCATCGGCCAACTCCCCTGCCGATACGACTGGCAGAATGTGCGCCTCTTTGCCCATGCGCGTCAAACAAATGAAACGGCTTCTTAACCGTAACTTAGTAACGCTGGTCGTTCGATTTCAGGCCCCGTGGAGGCGAATTGATGTTCGGGTCGCTCATCCGTCGCAAAGAAACCCGCCTTCCGAACCCGGAGGACGGCACCTTCGATTCGACGACTTTCACGCTGAGCACCGCCGTTCCTCGCCCCGTAGAGCGCCGCAATGACGAGCGCATCGCTCCGACTCTGCGCGTGGCCAAGCTCGAAGGTCCGAACGGAGAGCAGCTGATCCGCGTCCGCAACGTGTCCGCCGGCGGCCTGATGGCCGAAGCCGGTCAGCCGGTGACGGTCGGGGACGTCGTGACGGTGGAGCTTTCCTCGCAGAAGATTCCGGGCTCGATCGTCTGGATCCGGGAAGGCGCGATCGGCGTGAAGTTCGACCAGAACATCGATCTTGGCGAGCTGCTCGCCGGTCGCAAGCCGCGCCACGGCTTCCGTCCGCGCCCGCCGCGCCTCGACGTGAGCTGCAAGGCCTCGCTGCGCGTCGACAAGATCTACTACACGGTGGACGTGCACGACATCTCGCTGGGCGGGATCAAGGTCGAGCCGATCGAGGAATATTGTCTCGGCAAGAAGGTCGTGGTGGTCGTCGAGAGCCTTCGCCCGGTGCGCGGCGAGGTCCGCTGGTATTCGGACCGCAAGGCCGGAATCGTGTTCGACCAGCCGCTGAGCTTCGAGGAACTCGCCGAGTGGGTGGGCAAACGGCTGGAGCTCGCCAGCCTCAAGGCGTCTTACCAAAGGATATAGGCGTCACTATCTCCCCTGCTCCAGCAGAAGGAGCGGGTCATGTCCGAACAAGTCGCGGTTTTCGCAGGCGGGTGCTTCTGGTGCACCGAGGCCGTGTTCAACGATGTTGTGGGCGTGACCAAGGTCGAAAGCGGGTACACCGGCGGGGATGTCGCCAATCCGACCTACAAGCAGGTCTGCGGAGGGGACACCGGGCATGCGGAGGCGATCCGCGTCACCTTCGATCCCGACGCGATCAGTTATGACGAATTGCTCGACATCTTCTTCGCGACGCACGATCCGACCCAGCTGAACCGCCAGGGCAACGACGTCGGAACGCAATATCGCTCGGCGATCTTCCCGCAGGACGAGGATCAGGAGCGCAAGGCGCGCGCCGGCATCGATCGCGCAAATGTCGATCAGGGCGGCCGGGTGGTCACGACGATCGAGCCGAGCGGGCCCTGGTATCCCGCCGAGGATTATCACCAGCAGTATTGGGAAGGCGAGGGACAGCGGAATCCCTACTGTCTCGCGGTGATCCCGCCCAAGCTGCAGAAGCTGCGCAAGAGCTTCCAGGCCCGGGTGAAAAGCGCCGGCGCTACGGCCTAGCGAGGCGCGGCCGCACGGCGCAGGCGGTCGTTGATCGCTGCGCCCAGTCCGTTGCTGGGCACCGGCGCTGCGCAGATGCGGGGTTTGTCCGAATCGTCCGCGGCATGGAGCAGCTCGAACAGCCGCGCTGCGGCTTCGACCAGATTGCCCGTGCGACTGAGAGTCGCGTTACCCTGGACTTCACCGAAGCCGATCATGAATTCGTCATCCTCGGCGGTGCTGGCATTGAGCCGCAGCGGCTTGGATGGCGCATAGTGGCTCGCGAGCTGGCCGGGCGCCTCGATTTCGCCGCTCTCTATTTCCGCGGCTTCCACGATTTCTATCGGGCCGCGACGGAGCAATC
>DASUVP010000178.1:0-15728 GCA_036378895.1 Sphingomicrobium sp. | reverse complement strand
CGCCTTCCGCGTCGCCAGCATCGATGCGCTTGATCATCTCCTGCGCAACGGTCGCGAGCTGTTGATAGTGCGGATTGTACGCAATGGGGGACAGGGCCCGGCGCGACTGCTTCAGCTCACGATCCGAGAGATATTGAAGGGCCGAATTGAGCCGGAGAGGAATGTCCTGCGGGGCAAGGTTGGATGCGTAATGAAGCGCGTCGATCGCATTCTTCGTCGGCGGCTCCCCTGAAAAGACGAAGCTCTTGTAATATTCCATCAGCGGCTCCGGATCCTCCGGGTCGGCCCTGTTGGCTTTCATGAACCAGCTGCGCGCGTCCGCGAACTGCTTCGCGTCGCGCTTTGAGGAAGCCAGTACGCGAGCGGCTATCGCGCGGCCCTTGTAGATCATGGCCTCGGTGTTGCGCGGGTCCAGCGCCAAGGCGCGATCCGCGGCTGCTTCAGACGCGTCCGGATGACCGGAATCCAGCTCGGCCTCCGCAAGTGTCGTCTCCACGAGCAGGTCGCCCTTATGCCTGGCCTGCACTGCACGAACCTTGACCGCGAGTGGCTCCGCGGTCGTCTTGTCCACGCCAAGCGTCGACCGAAGGCGCAAGGGCAGAACTTCGGCCGAGGCGGCCGAAAGCGGCGTGACCTCGATGGGCCCCGGGACGAGCGACGAGGCCGGGATCTTAAGCGCATTGATCCGCCGCTGAAGCCGATATTTGGTGAGGTCCGCGTCGAGTTGCTTGATGTCTCCGAATGCCGTCTTCGCGGCCGTTAACGCATCGGTCCCCTGCGCAATGAGCCGCGTATATTTGCCGAGTTGACCGCGTCGGGCGGGGTCGAAGTTCAGATAATGGGTGAGCAGCCAGCCACGTCCATAGACTGACTCCCTGAGGGCCGCGCTCAGCGGGCCGTAATTGCCGGCCAGGAGCTTCTCCAGCGGGATGCTTTCGCCCCAGAACAGGCCCGTCGCCCGGTGCTGCGCGGCGCGGCCGAGCCACATGCTTCCGTCCTTTTCGAACTTCGCGGTGGACAGCATTTCGGCATAGCCCTCGATCAGCCATTCGGGGAGCGCCTGCTCGAGGTCCTGGAGCATCAGATGGTGGGCATATTCGTGGAAGAAGATGACGTCGGTCGTGAAATCATCGTTCCAGTCGGAAAAGCCGCTTTTGGCCACGACGGCGAGCGGTCCCGTTGCGCGCCCGATATAGAAGCCACCGATATTGCGGACACCGATCAGCTTTTCCGCAGCCGCAACGTCGCGGACGACATAGATCGTCAGGCGGTTGCCGTCCCCGAACTCATAGTCGGTCATGCCTCGAGTCAGGCGAACGCCCTTGTCGAATTTCTCCAGCTTCGCGGCGAACGCCCTTAGCTTCTCGGGGTTCTGGTCCGCGTAGATGATGAAGTGCTTGCTGCTCGCCTTGTGCCATGCGGCAGAGGCGGGCTGTGCGATGCTCCCCATGAGCAAGGCGGCAGCGAACAAGAAGCCTCGCATGGTGCTCCCCCTTACTTTTCCTTGTCGCGCTTCTTCTTATCTTCTTCGAGCATTACGAGCGCGGCGTTTCCATCCCCTCCGGCGATCTTCTCCATGATCTCGAGGTTGCGGCGCTTTTGCTTCGGGAAATGGGGGCTGTAGGCGATCGGCGCGAACAGCTTCCTGGCCTCGTCTCCATTGCTCTCTCGCAACAGCTGCCGAACCGCCATTAGGCGCAAGTCATCGTCCTGCGGAACGAGGTCGACGGCGAACAACAGCCCGTCGACGGCCTGCGCGGGTGGAGCGACGCCCTGCTCCAGGTAGGTTTGGTAATAATACATCAGCGGTTCCGGCGAATGGACGTCGAGCCGGTTTGCCCTGGAGAAGTTGCTTCGAATTGCTGCCCAATCCGCTGACTTAGGATCTTTCTTCGCGATCTCGAGCTGCGCGCGGCCCCTGAAGATCAGTGCCTCGAACGCCTTCGGGTCGATCGCCAGCGCCTGATCGGCGGCCGCAACCGCCTCCTCGTACCGCTTCGCCTGAAATTCGGCCCGCGCCAGCACTTCCAGTGTCACGGCGCTCCTTGGGAACCGTGCGGCCGCGGAACGTGCCGCGGACGCAACGCTTCGTGCTGAGGCGACGTCGTCAATTCGCGCATCGAGCCTCATACGCAGCGGGACTGCGACTTGCTCGTCAGCGGGCAGTGACCGCACTTCGACCGGCCCGACGTTGATCATGGAGGCCGGGATGATTCTGGTCGGGAGCGTGTCTTGTCCGCGATATCGGTCGAGATCCTTTTCAAGCTGTTTGAGGTCGCCGAATGCCTTCCTGGCCGCCTCGAGCGCGGGAACTCCCGTCTGGATGAGGTTTACGTAGCGCGTCGTCTGGCCCCGCCGCGACGGCTCGAACGCCAGGTAATGGGCGAGCAGCCAGCCGGTGCTGTATTGCGAGACCCATTCCGCGTCGGTGGTCTGATGGTAGATCCCGCCCAGCATGTCGGGCAGCGACATTCCGCGCAGGAGCCGCAGATAGGCGCCGCGGTAGTGCGGCGGCTCGCCGAACTCGACCGAGCCGTCGGGAAGCAGCTCGGCCGGAGCGAAAAACTCCGCATAGCCCTCGACCATCCACGTGGGATAGGCCGCGGTCGCATCCTGAAGCATCAAATGATGCAGATATTCGTGGAAAAACACGGTCCTGCCGTCGAGGTCCCAGCGATCCCGCTTCGGCTCGTTGTTGGCAAAGGAAACCGGGCCCGACGCACGGCCGAAATAGACGCCTGCGATCCCGCCGATCCCGGTGACGTAGGAGACTTCCTGCGAATCCCGTAGCGAGTAGAGCGTGAGCCGGCTGGTTGAAGTCGGCGGCGGATCCTTCATCTGGCGGACCGCGCGCACGCCGCTGTCGAACCGTTCCAGCTGCGCCGCATAGGCGCGCAGCTCTTCGGGCTTCTGCTGCGAATAGATGATGAAGTGATTGGTCTTGGCTTCGTACCACTCGGCCATGGCCTGCGACGGCGCAAGCACGAGCGCCGTCAACGCCGCAAGGCGCAGAAGCATCTATGTTCCCCTCGAATTTCCCCGAGCGGAAACTAGCGTAACGAAAACAACTGTCTAGAGGAAGCTGTACGGGTCGACGTCGACGCTGACACGGACCTTCGGGCTCCATTCGATGTCGGCGAGCCAGTCGCGGATGACGTCCTGCACGTCGAGGCTTCGCGCCGCGTGGACGAGCAGGCGCTGGCGATGGCGGCCGCGGAGCATGGCTAGAGGGGCTGGGGCGGGGCCGAACACGGCCATGCCTTCGACCACGGGCGCGGCGTGGCCGATTTTCCGGGCAACCGAGTCTGCCTGCGAGGAATCTTCCGCCGACACGACGATTGCGGCGAGCCGGCCGAACGGAGGCATTGCTGCGTCCCGACGTGCCTCCGTCTCGGCCGAATAGAAGCCCGGAGCATCTCCCGCGACAAGCGCCGCGATGACAGGCGCATCGGGATCGTGCGTCTGCACAAGGACGCGGCCGGGTTTGTCTCCCCGGCCCGCTCGCCCCGCGACTTGCTGGATCTGCTGGAAGCTGCGCTCCGCCGCACGGAGGTCGCCGCCCGCCAGGCCGAGATCGGCGTCGACCACGCCGACCAAGGTGAGATTCGGGAAGTGATAGCCCTTGGTCACCAGCTGGGTGCCGATCACGATGTCGATTGCATTGGCCTCCATCTGCGCCACGAAGTCGGCGGCTCGGGCGGGGGACCAGATGGTGTCGGACGTGACGATCACGGTGCGCGCTTCGGGGAAAAGCGCAGCGACCTCATCGGCGATGCGCTCGACGCCCGGCCCGCAAGCGACGAGACTGTCTTCCTCCCCGCATTCGGGGCAGGCCTTCGGCGGGGGCATCACATGCCCGCAATGATGGCAGGCGAGGCGTGCCATCAGCCGGTGCTCGACCATCCAGGCCGTGCAGTTCGGGCATTGGAAGCGGTGACCGCAGTGGCGGCAGAGCGTCAGCGGGGCGAAGCCGCGGCGGTTGAGGAACAGCAGGCTCTGCTCCCCGCGCTCGAGATTGGCCTCAAGCTCGGCGACGAGGCTCGGCGCAAGCCATCGTCCGCGCGGCGGGGGATCCTGGGTCAGGTCGATCGCGTGGATTTCGGGCATGCTGGCCCCGGCGAAGCGATGGCTGAGCGTGACCTCCCGGTAGCGTCCGATCTCGACCATGTGCCGTGTCTCGATCGCCGGCGTCGCGGACGACAGGATTACCGGTATGTCCTCGAACTTGCCACGCATCACCGCGACGTCGCGGGCGTGGTACTGGACGCCGTCTTCCTGCTTGAAGCTCGGCTCATGCGCCTCGTCGACGACGATCAGTCCGAGGTCCGCATAGGGCAGGAACAAAGCGGAGCGGGCGCCGACAGTGACCTTCGCCTCGCCTGAAGCGATGCAGCGCCAGTTCCGCCGCCGCTGCGACGAACGAAGGTCGGAATGCCAGGCGACCGGCGGGCAGCCGAAACGCGCCTCGAACCGCTTCAGGAATGGCTCGGTGAGCGCGATCTCCGGCAGCAGGACGAGCGCCTGCTTGCCCTGCTTCAGACATTCCGCGATCGCCTCGAAATAGACCTCGGTCTTGCCCGAACCGGTCACGCCGTCGAGCAGGACGGGGTCGAACCCGTTGCCGATCGCGCCTGAAAGCGACTTCGCCGCCTCGCTCTGCTCTTCGCTAAGCTCTGGCGGCGCGAATTCCGGGTCCGGCAGGGGCAAAGGTCTGTCGGCTTCCACCGCGACCGCCTTCAGCGCTCCGGCGTTGACCAGCCCGCGCATCACCGCGTCGCTGACGTCCGCATGGTCGGCAAGCTCGCGGATCGTGCCCTGCCGCCCCTCCAGCGCCGCCAGCGCCTTCAGCCGTTGCGGGCTCATCCGCTCAGGGACGTGACCCGTCGGCCGATATTCGGTCAGCTGTCGCGGCCCTTCGAGCGCGCTCGACGACGGCAGGATCATGCGCAGCACCGACGCCAGCGGCGCGAGGTAATAGTCGGCCGTCCACTCCGCTAGTCGCCGCAGCGGCGCACTAATCGATGGAACGTCGAGCGTGCCTACTATCGGCCTGAGCCGGTTCTCGCCGACCTCTTCCGTCGGCAGCCGCTCCGGCTCCCACGCGACGCCGAGCAATTGCCGTGGCCCGAGCGGCGCGACCAGCACGCTGCCCGGCTCGACATGCATTCCCTCGGGCACGCGATAGTCGAGCGGCCCGAGCGCTGCATTCAAAGTAACGACACGGGCGCGGTTCATCGGCTAAGGGGACTTCGGGGCTGCGGGACGAGGACCTCTAACAAGAGGACTAGTCCGATGATTGCAAGACGCTGGCATGGGCGAGTGCCCGCTGCGAGGGCGGAGGAGTACCTCCGGCTGATGGAGCAGGTCGGGCTTCCCGACTATCGCTCGACCGAGGGCAATCGAGGTGCCTGGTGCCTTCACCGCCGGGAAGGCGACATCGTTCACGTCGAGATGTTCACCTTCTGGGAAGAGGAGGCCGCAATCCGCCGCTTTGCCAGCGACGACCTGCTCAAGGCTAAATATTACGACTTCGACCCGGCTTTCCTGCTCGAGCTGGAGCCGGAAGTCGCGCACTTCGAGGTGATCGAAGGCTAGCGAGTAACCTGCTCGCCTGTCCCCCGGACAGACTGCGCGCGTTACTTTCCCCGCTTCTTGCGATGCTGGTCGAAGTCGAGGACGGCCGTCTCCTCATCATCGCGGAGCAGGCCCAGCCGGCGCGCGACCTCCTGATAGGCCTCCTCGACTCCGCCGAGGTCCTGGCGGAAGCGATCCTTGTCGAGCTTCTCGTTCGACTTGATGTCCCACAGGCGGCAGCCGTCCGGACTGATCTCGTCGGCGAGGATGATGCGGGCATAGTCGCCGTCCCACACCCGTCCGAACTCCAGCTTGAAGTCGATCAGGCGAATGCCGATCGCCGCGAACATGCCGGAGAGGAAGTCGTTCACGCGGATCGCCATGTCGGCGATGTCGTTCATCTCTTCCTGGCTGGCCCAGCCGAAGCAGGCGATATGCTCTTCGGAGATCATCGGATCGCCGAGCGCATCGTCCTTGTAATAATATTCGATGATCGTGCGCGGCAGCTGCGTGCCTTCTTCGATGCCGAGCCGCTTCGTCAGCGATCCCGCTGCGACGTTGCGGACCACGACCTCGATCGGGACGATCTCGACCTGGCGGATCAGCTGCTCGCGCATGTTGACGCGGCGGATGAAGTGCGTCGGGACGCCGATCGTCTGGAGGGCGAGGAAGATGTGCTCGGAAATGCGGTTGTTGAGAACGCCCTTGCCGCTGATCGTGCCGCGCTTCTGCGCGTTGAAGGCGGTCGCGTCGTCCTTGAAATATTGGATGAGCGTGCCCGGCTCCGGACCCTCATAGAGAATCTTCGCTTTGCCTTCGTAGATCTGACGGCGCCGGGCCATGCTTGTCGCTTCGCTCCATCAGCGGTGGGGAGCGGCGCCTATAGGCGAGCCGCTCCCCATCCGCAATTAAGCGTCCGGCTGCCGGGGCCGAGACCGGGGTCGCGACTTGGCGGCGGCCGTCGTTTCCGTCGACGGGCCGGGCTCGCCGGTCCGGTAGCCGCCGTCCTGGAAGCTCCAGCGCGGCCGGTAGCGGCGATAGGCCCAAATGCCGAGCGCCCCGAGGACGAGCCATGGCAGCAACGTCGCCACTGCGATCACCAGGAAGCCGATCACGCTGAGGAAGTTGTACGCGGCCCGGGCGAACGCGTCCTTCAACGGTTGGGGCTCGTCGAACCCAGGAATGGTCTTTCCGGAACCGTAGTAGAAGGCCATCGGAGTCTTCGCGAGTGACTCCTCATCGGCCGATTTCTGCTCGCCAAGCGATCGTATCTGCGCGCGAATTGAGGCTGCCTCGGAGAGCAAGCGGTCGCGAACGACGCTCGAAAGGCCCGGCCGCGCCAGCTCCCGGTTCACGCGCTCAAGTTCGTCCTGAAGCTCGGCGCGGCTGCGGTTGGCCCGCTCAATCGAGGTTCCGACGTCGACTCCGCTGATCTGCTGGTCGACGAGCATGCCCTCGGCAGCGGTGATTACCTTGGTCGCATCCTTGCCGAAGGCCCGTGCAATCGCCGGGTCCAGCTTCAGCTCGAGCGACGCCGATACGTCGCGTTCGTTGACCACGCTGTAGCGCATGCCGGTGATCCGGCACCGTGTGACCCCAAGCTTCTCGCACATTGTCGCATGCGCTTCCTGAGCGGCCGAGATGCGGGAATTCGGAAGTCGGAAGGCATAGCGATAGTTGAAGGCGACGCCTGGAGCAGCCGAGACATTGATGTTCGGGCCGCCAGCCTGTTCGGCGGAGGCATCCGCACTGCGGGCAATCGGCGGGGGAGCGGGGGCCATCTGCGGCGGAGGCGGAGATGCCGGCTGCATTGCCGGGGGCTGCTGGACGTCGAATGTCCGAAGGTCTTCGGCTTCCTTTCGCTCCTCTGGAGCGGAGCAGGCGGACAGCAACAGGATAGAAGCGAAAATCACTCGACGCATTCACGTTCTCCCCTCAAGAACTGCGTCGATGTTACAGTGTTACATACACTCTGCAACAGGAAAGAAATGTGAGGAGCGCGGTGCGTGCTCTTCCGCGCTCCTCACCGGGGGGTCACGCAGCGTCCTTCGACGGAGTGGCGACCTTGCGAAGCCAAGGTGCGTTCCACTCGAAGCGGTGGACTGCGGCAAGACCCTTGCCGACTTCCTGGCCGATCGATCCGAAGAGCCGATCGAGACCAGCATTCAATTCGTTGCGACCGGCCTGGTACTGACGGTCGAAGATCTCATCCATCATGGTGATCATCCTTTCCTCGTCTTTTGTTTTCAAAGTGCGATCGGCAGCTCGGCGCTGTCGTTCGCTGCGTGGTGGAGCGCCTTTTCGATCAGCTCCAGCCGGTGCTCGGCATCCAGGCCGGCCCAGGCGCGATACGCATCGCTATGGCTTCGCGAATGCGCCGCGGCCGCCTGGACCGCGGGCCCGTTCTCGAGGAACAGGCGTGGGTTCAGTCCATAAGTCACGTTTGCCTCCTCCTTTTTGCCGCCGCCGGTTCAGGGGGCTGGGGAGAGGATCCCATTTGGTCCGGCGGCGGCTTGTGATCTATCTATGGTTTCGATCGTTACGGCGCCAATCAAAGCCTCGACACGGGTCATAAGTTCTGTTTATGTCAGTGGATGCGCAGACTTCCGCCTCTTGCCGCTATTCGAGCATTCGAAGCGGCCGCCCGGAACGAAAGCTTCACGGGCGCCGCCGCGGAGCTCGGCCTCACCCAGGCTGCGGTCTCCTATCAGGTGAAGGCGCTGGAGGAGCGGCTCGGTGCACCTCTGTTCGTGCGCGAACGCGGAAGGGCGCGCCTGACACCGCTCGGGCAGCGATTGCTACCGACGCTCAGCCAAGCGTTTGATTCCATCGAGGCGGCTTTCACGACGCAGCGCGAGGAGGATGAAAGCCTCCTTACCATCACCACCACGCATACTTTCGCGAACACCTGGCTGGCGTGGCGGCTTGGCGCCTTTCAGATGGAGCATCCCGAGCTTGCGGTTCGCATGGCCACGAGCAACGAAGTCGTCGACCTGAAGGCGGGCGATGCCGATATCGCCATCCGCGCCGGTCCCGGGAATTGGCCGGGTCTCGAATGCCACAAGCTGTTCGACTCCCAGTTCACGCCGATGGCGAGCCCGGGCTGCATCGCTGCGGAAGAGCGCAAGCACGGACGCCTGCTCGAGCCGTCCGACCTGCCCGACGCGCACCGGATCAACCCTGGCGACGATTGGTGGCAGCAGTGGTTCTGCGACAGCGGCGTCGCCCCAGACGAGCAGGCGCTGCGCCGTCCGGGCATCCGCCTCGACAACCAGGCGAACGAGGGACATGCGGCGATGGCCGGGCAGGGCTTCGCTCTCCTCACGCCCTTCCTTTGGCAGGGAGACGTCGCTGCCGGCCGGCTGGTCATCCCGTTCCCCGACCGGATCTCGGCGCGGGGATGGGCCTACTGGCTCTGCCTTCCGCCGGAGCGTCGGATGGTGCCGAAGGTAAAGCGTTTCCGCGAATGGCTGCTGAAAGTCATGGAAGAGGCGAAGAAGCATCCGGCCGATATGACCGTGGCAGCCTGAGGAGCGTCAGTTCGTAGGGTGCTCCACAGGCTCGACGCGGCCGACAAGCCGCTGTCCGTCCCAGACTTCGCAGTGAACGGCGTCCGTGAACCGCCGCGCGGCGTCAAGCGCCGCGGCATCGCTCTTGGCCTCGATCCATTCGGCGGCCCAGACCTTTCCGGCCCCGTCGAGGCAATAGATTCGGTACGCTGGCATAATCACGTACCCCCGCTCCGATCCTTTTTACCATCATTTCGGGGCCAGAACCAAATCATGCGACGTCGGGCAAATTGCGTTTGTGAGTGGCTTCTTGGCGGGTGACTAGCGGGCGTTTGCGTTGCTAAGCGTGGGCAATGGACACGTTCGAATCTTCCGTCATCGAAACCCCGTTCGACGCCGCGCTGTCTGAGCGGTACCTCGTCTATGCGCTCTCGACGATCACGGCCCGCTCGCTTCCCGACGTCCGCGACGGCCTCAAGCCGGTCCATCGCCGCTTGCTCTGGGCTATGCGGCTTCTGCGGCTCGACCCCGCGGGCGCCTACAAGAAGAGCGCGCGCGTAGTCGGCGACGTCATCGGCAAATACCATCCGCATGGCGATCAGAGCGTCTATGACGCCATGGTCCGCCTCGCTCAGGACTTTGCGCTTCGTTATCCTTTGGTCGACGGGCAGGGCAATTTCGGCAACATCGACGGCGATAACGCCGCCGCCTATCGCTACACCGAAGCCAAGCTGACGCCCGTCGCGATGGCCCTGATGGCGGGCATCGATGAAGGCGCGGTCGATTTCCGTCCGACCTACAATGGCGAAGAGGAAGAGCCGGAAGTCTTCCCCGGCCTGTTCCCGAACCTTCTCGCCAATGGGGCGAGCGGAATTGCGGTCGGAATGGCGACGTCGATCCCGCCGCACAATGTCGGCGAGCTGATCGATGCCGCGGTCCACCTCATCGACAATCCAAAGGCTGACGACGCCGCGCTGATGGACTTCGTCGGTGGTCCGGATTTTCCGACCGGCGGCGTTCTCGTCGACAGCCGCGCGAGCATTGCCCAGGCCTATGCAACAGGCCGCGGCTCTTTCCGCCTCCGCGCACGTATCGAGAAGGTTTCCGAGAAGGGGGGCGGTTGGCACCTGCTGGTCAACGAAATCCCTTACGGTGTGCAGAAGGGCAAGCTGATCGAACAGATCGCCGAGCTGATCGCGGATAAGAAGCTGCCGATCCTGGCGGACGTACGGGATGAAAGCGCCGAAGACCTTCGGATCGTCCTGGAACCGCGTGCGCGCACGGTCGATCCTGCTTTGCTCGAGGAAAGCCTCTATCGGTTGACCGACCTTGAGGTCCGCTTCCCATTGAACCTCAACGTCCTCGACGCGAACCGGACGCCGCTGGTGATGAGCCTCAAGGAGACGCTGACCGCCTGGCTCCAGTTCCAGATCGAGGTCCTGGTCCGCAAGTCGCAGGTGCGGATTGGCAAGATCGACGATCGGCTGGAGCTGCTCGACGGTTTCCTGATCGCGTTCCTCAACCTCGACCGCGTGATCGAGATCATCCGGACGGAGGACGAGCCGAAACCCGTCCTCATGGCCGAATTCTCGCTTTCGGACCGCCAGGCCGAAGCGATCCTCAACATGCGCCTGCGCAGCCTGCGCAGGCTCGAGGAGATGGAGATCGGCCGCGAGCGTGAGAAGCTGGTGAAGGAGCGCGACGAGCTTCAGAAGCTGATCGAAAGTCCCGCCAGACAGCGCACGCGGATGAAGCGCGACCTCGCGTCGATCAAGGAACAGTTCGGAGACGATCGGCGAACCCGCCTCGAGGAAGTGGCGGCCACTCGCGAGATCGACTGGTCGGCGATGATCGAAAAGGAGCCGATCACGGTCATCCTCTCCGAGCGCGGCTGGATTCGGGCCATGCGCGGACATGTTGCGCTGGACGATGCGGAGACCCTGAAATTCCGCGAAGGCGATGCACTCGCGACGATCTTCCACGCGCAGACCACCGACCGCCTCGCGCTCTTCGCGGCGAATGGCCGCGTCTACACGCTTGGCGGCGACAAGCTGCCAGGCGGTCGGGGCTTCGGTGAGCCGGTGCGCCTGTCGATCGACCTCGATGCCGAAGTGGACATCGTTGAACTGATGGTCGTCCGGCCGGAATCGAAGCTGCTGATCGCGTCGAGCGACGGGAAGGGCTTCCTGACGAGCGGCGAGGCGACTCTCGCCGAAACGCGCAAGGGCAAGCAGCTTGTCAATCTTCGAGCCGGAGCGAAGGTCGCTGTGGTCCGGCTGGTCGCGGAAGGATCGGACAGCGTCGCCGTGGTCGGCGAGAACCGGAAAATGCTTGTCTTCCCGCTCGCCGAGCTGCCTGAGCTCGCTCGAGGCCAGGGCGTGACCCTTCAGCGTTACCGCGACGGCGGACTGTCGGATGCCATAGCGTTCCGCCTCGCCGACGGCCTCAGCTGGGCCCTGGGCGGGGAGAGCGGTCGGACGCGCACCGAGACCGATCTTACGCCGTGGCGCGCTGCGCGAGGCGCCGCGGGCCGCATGCCGCCGATCGGTTTTCCCCGTTCAAACAGGTTCGCCTAACCGACAGTAGCAACCAAAGTTAATTCAATTTCCCTCTGTGACGGCAACCTGGAATTAACCTCGGCAGCGTAAACGCAATCCCATGCAGGCCGCCGTCAACCGTCTGCCGGGTCGAAAATCCATCCGGCAGGGGGAAAAATCCCATATTACGCCGCATCTTGCGACGGCTGACGACGCGGCGTTGCTCAGCGCCTTGCCGATTGCGGCTGCCATCGTCGGCAAGGCCTCTGATGGGCTGAAAGTCCTCTCCTACAACGAGCGCTTCCGCGACGCCGTCGAGCTGTCGACCTGCACCGCGCTCGACTGGGACGATGCCGATTGCCTGAGGGACGGGCCGATCGCGGCTCTTCTCAAGGAGTTCTTTGACAATTCGAACTCGCCGGGGGAACTCGACTTTCGCGACGGCGAGGGCGTTTCCGCTCGCTATTTCCGGCTCAAGCTCGCGCCGCTTCCGATCGGGCAGGGAAAATCGCCGCGTTGCCTGCTGAGCCTGGTCGATCGCACTGTCGAGGCGCAGGCGGAGCGGGCGCTGAGGGTCGAGATGCTTCGCGACAGCCTGACGGGCCTGCCGAACCGCCTCGCTTTCACGGAGAAGATCGAACAGGCCGGCGAGACTGCCAGCGGCGATGTCGAGCATGCGGTGCTCGTTGTCGACATGCGCCGCTTCTCGCGGATCAACGAAAGCATGGGCAGCCTTGCCGGCGACGAGCTGCTGATCACCTTCGCCCGCAGGCTGATGTCGGCTCTTCGCGGAGGCGATGTCCTCGCTCGCACGGGGGGCAATGAATTCGGCGTGCTCGTCACCCTGCGCCGCGGAGTCACGGATGCGCTGGCGGCGGCCGACCGAATCCAGGAAGTTCTCGCTGCGCCCTTCAAGATCTCCGAGCTCGAAATCCGCGTCGAATGCGCGATCGGCCTTGCGCTGATGACGGCCGGCCAGGACGCCGAGGAATTGTTCCGCAATGCTCAATTCGCAGTGAAGCAAGCAAAGCAGGCCGGAGCGCCCCAGGTCTACGAGCCGCAGCAGGCGCGTGAGGCTCGACGGCGCTTCTCCATCGAGACCGAGCTTCGCCGCGCGCTCGACAAGGACCAGCTCAAGCTGTTCTACCAGCCGCTCATCGACCTCAAGTCCGGGCAGGTCGCCGGCTTCGAGGCGCTCGCCCGTTGGGAGCATGCAGATCGCGGCGAGATCAGCCCGACGGAGTTTATTCCGGTCGCGGAGGAGTCGGGCCTCATCCTGCAGCTCGGCCGATGGGCGATGCACAAGGCTGCCGACACCCTCGCCGATTGGGATAGGGCGGCCGGGCAGAAGCTGCCTCTCTACGTCGGCGTAAACCTCTCTGCGATTCAGGTCGCTCGCGACGACATTGCGGCCGTCGTCGCGAGTGCCCTGAAGGCAAGTGGCCTGACCGGCGATCGCCTGACACTCGAACTGACGGAGAGCTCGATCGTCCAGGATCCCGCGCGAGCGACGCGCGTGTTCGATGCCCTGAAGTCGCTCGAGGCGACGGTTGCGATGGACGACTTCGGCACCGGCTATTCGAGCCTAGCTTACTTGCAGCGCCTTCCCATCGATGTGCTGAAAATCGACCGCAGCTTTGTTTCGGGAATGATGGTCGACCCGGACAGCGTGGCGATCGTTCGCGCCGTGCTGAGCCTGGCTGACGCGCTGGGCATGTCGACGACCGCGGAGGGGATCGAGACCGTCGAGCTTGCGACGACGCTTGCGACGCTCGGCTGCGCCAGCGGGCAGGGCTTTTATTTCTCCAAGCCGCTCGAGGCCCAGGCGGCGCTCGACTATTGGAGCTCGCGCAAGCGGGGATGATCGGGGCAAAGTCGACTGTGGCGAGAACTACACAGGTCGCAGTTGGAAGTGCCCGACGATACCCTTAAGTTGAACCCGTCCAACCGTACGGGCATTGTTCAGCTTGTGGTGGGTAGAAGGATAAACGTGAACATTCATCGTCTTAAGTCGGCCGCCCTGGCGTCCGCCATCGCGCTGGCCGCGCCTGCGTCAGCTTTCGCTCAGCAGGCCGCCGTGCCTGCAGCGGGCGCTCCGGTCGTCAGCCTGCCGACGGCGGGCTCGGTTGCGGCCATCTACGACCAGTACAAGATGAAGCCGATCTGGTTTCGCAACGGTGCGCCGAGCGTCGCCGCGACTCAGCTCGTCCAGATCCTGCAGCGGTCGCCGGTCGACGGCCTTGGATCGGGGCCGCAGCTGGCTGCCCAGATCCACGCCGCAATGCAGGCCGCAGCGGCGAACCCCGAGGCGGTGGCTCAGGCCGAGCAGCTGATGTCGGCCGCCTGGGTGCTCTACGTGCAGACGATCAAACGCCCGACGAACGGCATGATCTATGCCTATGACGTGCTGAAGCCGCAGGGCAATCGCACGGATCAGATCCTTCTAGGAGCGGCCGCTGCGCCGTCTCTCGAGGCGCACATCAGCTCGGTTGCCGCCGTGAACCCGATCTACGCCGGCCTTCGCGACGCCGAATGGGCGCGCATGCAGGCCAGCGGAAGCCTGACGCCGGATCCGCGCATCCTCGCCAATCTCGACCGCGTGCGGTCCATTCCCGCGAAGGGCCGTTTCATCCTCGTCGATTCCGGCACGCAGCGCATGTTCATGTACGAGAACGGTGTTCCGGTGGACTCGATGAAGGTCGTCGTCGGCACGCCCGAAATGCCGACACCGCTGATCGCCAGCGTCATGTATTACGTGACGTTCAACCCGCAGTGGAATGCGCCCGTCCATCTGGTGAAGGGCCCCATCGCCAAGAAGACGCTTGCCGGCGGCCAGAAGTACTTCAACTCCATGGGTTATGAAGTCATGGCCGACTGGACCGCGAATTCGGCGGTTCTGCCGGCGGAGTCGGTCGATTGGAAGGCGGTCGCTGCCGGCAAGGTGGCTCCACCGCGCATTCGTCAGAAGCCCGGCAAGGACAATTTCATGGGCCTGATGAAGTTCACCTTCCCGAACTCTCAGGACATCTATCTCCACGACACACCTGCAAAGAATAAGTTCGACGAGGCGGATCGGGCCGACAGCAACGGCTGCGTCCGGGTAGAGGATGCGCAGCGCTTCGCCCGCTGGCTGCTCGGCCGTGAGCCCGTTGCGCCGGGGGCTGAGCCGGAGCTGGCGGTGCAGATGCCGCGCGGCGTTCCGATCTTCCTGACCTATATCACCGCGCAGCCATCGGCGGGTGGGCAAATCGCGTTCGTCAAGGACGTGTACGGTTGGGATCGGCCCGGCGCACAAGTCGCCTCAACCTACGTCAGTCCGGTCGCCGCGGCGCGCTAGCGACTGAATCCCGAGAGCCGGCGGCTTCGGTCGCCCGCTCGTCTCGCAAGCCAAGTCATTCCAAAAGAAAAGGCCGGCCCGGGCTTCCCCGGACCGGCCGTTTTCTTCGCGTCTGGCTACTTAGCCGCGCTCTGGCGCCGGCGGCGGCGGAGGCGGCGGAGGCGGCGGGACCGGGCAGGTCTCGGTCGCCAGGATCACCGACCCGTCCGGGCACGTCTGCGTGGCAGGCGGCGGCGGGGGCGGCGGAGGCGGAGGCGGCGGCGGTGCAACCGGAGCCGGAGCCGGCTTCGGCGGCAGGAAGTCGATCGTCGCGCCAACCCACAGCAGGCGTCCCAGGGCGTCCCAGGTACCGGGGTAGGTGTTTCCGTTACACGGACCGGCCGGGCAGAGGTTCGAGCCGGCACGACCGGCGTTACCACCCGTCACCAGCGGCGGATCGTTGTCGGTCAGGTTGTTGATACCCGCCCGCAGATTGATCCGATCCAGCAGCGTGTAGGTCGCCGACAGGTCGAGGTAGTTCTGAGCCTTGATGTGCAGGCCCGGGTTGAAGTTGAACGCACCTCCGACCGTGTCGTTGTCCTGGAGCGTCTCCGCCTTGACCTTGCCGACATGGCGCCATTGCAGCGACAGGCCGAGACCGAAGTTCGATGTCCAGGTCGTGCGCAGCTTGTGCCTCCACTTCGGGATCGGCGCAGCAGCGGCAACCACGCCGCCGGAGCAGACCGGGCCGTAGTAGCCGACGCAGTCGTACTTCTCGGACAGGCCGTTATC
>DASUVP010000177.1:0-3866 GCA_036378895.1 Sphingomicrobium sp. | reverse complement strand
CCCCGCCAAATATCCCAATAGCTTAGCCCGCTTCCGCCACGATGCGAGCCCAATCGGCCTCGCCGATCACCCGCACCCCGAGTTCTTCGGCCTTCTTCAGTTTTGACCCCGCGCCCGGGCCGGCGACCACCAGGTCGGTCTTCGCGCTGACCGACCCTGCCGCCCGCGCCCCGAGCCGTTCCGCCTGCGCCTTGGCCTCGTCACGGCTCATCGTTTCCAGGCTGCCCGTGAACACAATCGTCTTGCCGGTCCATTGGGTCTGCCGCGCGTCACTGACGAAGGGCTTGGGGCGGACCTCCGAGAGTAGGTCGTCGAGAGCCTCCCGATTGTGCTCCTCATGGAAGAAATCGACGAGGGCCTCGGCGACCACCGGCCCGATGCCTTCGACCGACGACAGCTCGGCGGCGGCATCTTCGGACGTCGCCGCCCGCCGAAGCTCCTCGATCGTGCCGAAGCATTTCAGCAGGTCCTTGGCGGTGACGATCCCGACGTGGCGGATGCCGAGCCCGAACAGGAAGCGCGGCCCGTCTGGCTCGCGCTTGGCCTCGATCGACGCGAGAAGGTTGTCGACCGACTTGTCCTTCCAGCCCTCGCGCCCGATCAACTGCTCACGGAACTTGTGCAGCCGGAAGATGTCAGCGGGCGAATGCAACCAGCCGAGCTCGATGAACTCCGCTATGGACTTCTCGCCGAGCCCCTCGATGTCGAGCGCACCGCGCGACACGAAATGCCGGAGCCGCTCGAAGCGCTGGGCAGGGCAGATGAGGCCGCCGGTGCAGCGGACGTCGACCTCGCCTTCCTCGGCGACGGCCTCGCTCTGGCATTCGGGGCAATGGTCGGGAAAGACATAGGGGTCACGAACCTCGTCACGGGTGAGGTTCTCAACCACCTGCGGGATGACGTCGCCGGCGCGCTGAATACGTACGCGGTCGCCGACTCGAAGGCCTAGCCGCTGGATCTCGTCGCGGTTGTGCAGTGTGACGTTCGCGACGATCACTCCGCCCACGCCGACAGGGTTAAGCCGACCCACTGGCGTCAGCTTGCCGGTCCGCCCGACCTGGATGTCGATGGCTTCCAGAGTCGTCTCCGCTTTCTCTGCCGGAAACTTGTGTGCGAGTCCCCAGCGCGGCGCTCGGGCGACGAAGCCGAGCCGCTCCTGCAGGTCGAGCCGATCGACCTTGTAGACCACGCCGTCGATGTCGAACGGCAAGTCCGCCCGGGCCTTCTCGATCGCCCGATAGTGAGCGAGCATCGCTGCCAGATCGTCGCAGCGCACGAGTAGCTCGCTGACGGGAATTCCGAACCCCTCGACCCGCTTCATCGCTTCGAACTGGCTGTCCGCGAGCGGCTCTGAAACCTCGCCCCAGCCGTGCGCGAGGAAACGCAGCGGGCGCGCTGCGGTGATGCTAGCATCCTTCTGACGAAGCGAGCCCGCGGCGGCGTTGCGGGGGTTGGCGAAGATTTTGCCGCCCGAGGCCTCCTGGCGCTCGTTGAGCGCTTCGAAGTCCTCCTTCGACATGTACACTTCCCCGCGAACCTCGAGCACGTCGGGCGCTCCGGCAATATTCTGCGGGATGTCGGCGATGGTGCGAACGTTCGCTGTGACGTCCTCGCCAACCGATCCGTCCCCGCGAGTCGCCGCGAGGACAAGCTCGCCGCGCTCGTATCGAACCGAGCAGGACAGACCATCGATCTTCGGCTCCGCCGTCGTAGCCACGAAGGCGTCGGCAGGCAGGTTCAGGAACCGCCGCACCCGCGCGACGAATTCGGCCACCTCCTCCTCGGCGAACGCATTCTCAAGGCTGAGCATCGGCCGCGCATGGGCAACTTTCGCCAGCGCCGTCGTCGGCGCAGCGCCCAGCCGCTTCGACGGCGAATCTGATCGGACGAGATGCGGAAAGCGCTCCTCCAGCTCGCGATTCTCGCGGACCAACGCGTCATAGTCGGCGTCGCTGATTTCCGGCGCGTCCTGGTCGTGATAGAGCTTGTCGTGCCGCGCGATCTCTCGTGAGAGCCGCATCAGCCGATTGGCCGCGTCCGCCTCGCTGACCGTGTCCGCCATGCTCAGCCGAATGTTTCCTCGAGCAGGTTGATGAAGCTCGTCCAGGAACGCTCGGCGGCAAGCTCGTCATAGCGCACAGCATCGAGCCCGATCTTGTGCGCGTTCGGGTTGGTGAATCCATGGCGGACGTTGCCGAAAGCGTGGATCTGCCAGTCGGCACCCGCCTCCGTCAGCTCCTTGCCCAGCGCCACCACATGGTCGGGCGGCGCCATCGGGTCGTCCCAGCCGTGGAAGGCGACGACCTTGGTGCTGGTCTTCTCGGTCGGCCAGTTGGGCGGGTCGAGCAACCCGTGGAACGCGACTGCGGCGGCAATATCCGTGCCCGTGCGGGCGACGTCGAGCGCGCACTTCCCGCCGAAGCAATAGCCGGCGACCACCAGCTTGCCGCCCTCGACCTGGGGCAGCCCACGCACCTGCTCGACGATCGCCAGCAGCCGCCGTCGGAGCGCCACCCGGTCATTGCCCAGCCGGGTCATCTCGCCGAACATCACCTCGCGCTCGGCGCCGCGAAACTTCTTCCCGAAAATGTCGGCGACGAAGGCGTTGAATCCGAGCTCGACCAGTTGCTTCGCGAAGCCCAGCTCCAGGTCGGACACACCCATGACCGTGGGGATCAGCATGACCGTCGGGCGAGCCTGCCCGTCGCGCCGGCTGACCATCACGCCTTCAAGCTCTTCGCCTTCGAATTCCAGCCCAACAGGGGTCTGCTTACTCATGCTGCCTCCAACAACCGTGCCGCCTGCGCTCGCGCCTCCTCGGTCACTGCCGCACCGGACAGCATCCGCGCAATCTCCTCGCGCCGCTCGTCCTTATCGAGCCGGCGGACGCTTGTCCGCGTCCCTTCCGGCCCATGGGTCTTCTCGATGCGGAAATGATGTGCCGCCCGAGCCGCGACCTGGGGCGAGTGGGTGACTACCAGCACCTGCGACTGCTGGGCGAGCCGGGCAAGCCGTTCGCCGATCGCGCTGGCGACCGCTCCGCCAACGCCACGGTCGATCTCGTCGAAGATCATCGTGCCGGCATTTCCGGCCTCGGCGAGCGCGACCTTGAGCGCGAGGACGAAGCGCGACAGCTCGCCGCCGCTGGCGATCCGCGTAAGTGGTCCGAATGGAGCGCCCGGATTGGTCGAGACCTCGAACTCGACCTTGTCCGTGCCGCCGGGGCCGGGCTCGGTCTCGGCCTGCGCGGTGCGGAACCGCGCGGCATCCAGTTTCAGGGGGTGAAGCTCCGCCGCGACGGCCGAATCCAGCTTGTGCGCTGCTGCATGCCTTTGCCGACTGAGATCGGCGGCGAGCTCCGAATAGCGCAGCCGCGCCTGCTCCAGCTCGCGGTCGAGCTCGGCGATGCGCTCACCGCCCGCCTCGATCTCCGACAGCTGGGCCCGCATCCGGTCGGCAAGCGCCGCCAGCGCATCAGGCTCCACCCGATGCTTGCGAGCCAGGCCACGGATTTCGAACAGGCGCGCTTCGGTCGCCTCGAGCCGCGCCGGGTCGAACGCCAATGCGTCCGCTGCGCGCGCGATCTTGTCCTCCGCCTCACTCGCCTCGATCAGCGCCCGGTCGAGCGCGGCAAGCGCCTCGGCCAGCAGCTCATGGCCGGCAGCCCCGCGCTCGATCCGCCGGGCCGCCAGCCGCAGCTGCGCAAGCGCGCCCTCCGACCCGCCGAGAAGCTCGTCGAGACCGTCCAGGCTTTCGCCCGCCTTGATCCCCGCCTGCATCGCAGCGCGCTCCTCGGCCAGCCGGGTTTCCTCACCGACCTCGGGCGCAAGCGCATCGATCTCTGCCAGCGAGTGCGCGAGATAGTC
>DASUVP010000176.1:0-10454 GCA_036378895.1 Sphingomicrobium sp. | reverse complement strand
TCCTTCAGGTACAGCGCCACATATTCCGCCGTACCGCCGAAGATCACGTTCGCAATCGCGAAGGGCAATGCCACGCCCAGCGCCCTTATGTCGGCCGGAAACATTTCCGCTTTGATGATCGCGTTGATCGAGGTGTAACCGGTCACCATGATCAAAGCCGCGAGTACCAGTGCAAAGGCAACAGCGACGCTGTTCGTGCCCTCGAGCGTTACGAAGATCGGATAGGTGAACAGGGTCGCGGTCGCGCCGAAGAAGATCATCAGCGGCCGCCTCCCCACGCGATCGGAAAGCCGGCCGGCGAAGGGTTGAACGAGGAGCATGACGGTCAGTGCCACGGTCATGATCTGCGATGCCGTTGCGCGGTCGAAGCCGCTCGTGTTGGCCAGGAACTTCTGCATGTAGATGGTATAGGCGTAGAAGGAGGCCGTCCCTCCCGCCGTCAGCGCCATAACCAGCAGTGCCTCGCGCGGGTGATCGCGGAACAGGTTCATGGCCGTCGAACGGCGACGCTCCTTCTGAGCCGCGACATTCTCGTAGCTGAGCGTCTCGTCGAGGCCGCGCCGGATGAAGAAGACGACGATCGCCAGAAGCGCTCCGGCCCAGAAGCCGATGCGCCAGCCCCAGGCCTGCATAGCATCATCGCCGAGGATCACCTGCAGAACGACCAGCAGCGCAAGAGCGCTGAGCTGGCCGCCGATGATCGTCACGTAAAGAAAGCTCGACCAGAAACCGCGGCGCTCGCGGTCCGCCATCTCCGACATGTAGGTCGCGCTCGACCCATATTCGCCACCGAGGCTGAGCCCCTGGATCATCCGCGCGAGCAGAAGAATAGCCGGCGCCCAGGGCCCGACCGTCTCGAAGGTCGGCGCGACCGCAATCATCAGCGATCCGATACACATCAGGCTCACCGAAAGGGTGAGCCCCGCCTTGCGCCCGCGATGGTCGGCGTAGATCCCCATCAACCATGCGCCGATCGGCCGCATGACGAAGCCGACCGCGAAGATTGCGGCCGTCTGCAGCAATTGCGCGGTCGGGTCCGCCTTCGGGAAGAATGCCGGAGCGAAATAGAGCGCGAATGCGGAATAGACGTACCAGTCGAACCATTCGACGAGATTGCCGGCCGACCCGCCGACGATGTTTTTCAGCGGTGAGGGCCGCCACGCGGCGGCCGCGTCAGGCACCGGCCTTCGCCCTCGCCTTCTCGGCCCGACCGTGACCGTATAGCCAGTAAAGGATCAGACCGCCGGCATTCCAGAGCAGGAAGTAGGTCTGGGTCTTAACCGGCAGGCTCCAGAACAGATAGGCGCAACCGAGGATCGCGCCGATGCCGACCACCCACGGAAGCGGGGTGGTGAAGCGGCGAGTTGCGTTCGGCTCGCGGCGGCGCATGGCGATCATCGCTGCCGAAACCGCGATGAAGGCCGTCAGCGTTCCCGCATTCGCAAGCGCTGCGATCTCGGCCAGCGGGAAGACACCCGCGATTGCGGCCACAACGACTGCCGTGAACAAGGTGATGCGAACCGGAGTGCCGCGCGAGGACACCCGGGCGAGATTGGTGGGAAGCAGCCCGTCGCGCGCCATGACGAAGAAGATGCGACTTTGTCCGAAGAAAAAGGCGAGGATGACGGTCGGAAGCGCGACGACAGCCGAAACCCCCAGTATCTTCGCTGCCCAGCCTTGCCCGATCTCGCGCAGGATGAGCGCAAGCGGTTCGGGGCTGTCGGCGAATTGTGTGTAGACAAGCGCGCCGATCGCGACCGCCGCGACGGCCATATAGATGATCACGCACAGAACCATCGATCCGACGATGCCGATGGCGAGATCGCGGTCCGGGTTCTTCGCTTCCTCGGCCGCGGTCGCAATCGCGTCGAAGCCATAGAAGGCGAAGAATATGATCGCCGCCGCCGCCATGACCCCGACTTCCGACCCCGACGGTCCGCTGCGCGGGAACCCATAGGGCATGAATGGCTGGAAATTGTCGGCGTTGAACGCCGGGAGAGCGACGATGATGAACAAGGCGAGCGCGAGCAGCTTCACCACGACGAGGAAGGCGTTGAGGTTAGCGCTCTCGCGAGTGCCGTAGATCAATAGGCCGGCGACGACTGCGATGATGAAGATGGCGGGCACGTTGACGATCCCGCCCAGCTCCGGCCCTTGTATGAGCGCGGTTGGAAGCGCCGCGCCGATACTCGCGAGGAACCCTGACGCATAGCCGGACCAGCCCACCGCGACGGCGCTCACGACAAGGCTGTATTCGAGGATCAGCGACCAGCCCACGATCCACGCGATGAGTTCGCCGAAGACGATATAGCTGTAGGTGTAGGCACTGCCCGACGCCGGATACATGGTCGCCATCTCGGCATAGGCAAGCGCCGCGAAGGCGCAGATCACGCCCGCGATCGCGAAGCTCAGGATCACGGCCGGGCCGGCCTTGGCCGCGCCGACGCCCGTCAGGGTCAGGATGCCCGTCCCAACGATCGCACCGACGCCAAGCGCAATGAGATGCGGCCAAGAGAGCGACTGATGAAGCCGGTGCTCTTCCGGCATGTCATCACGAGCGACGACCTGCTTGCGGACCTTCCAGTTCTTCATGAAGCCTCCCCTGCTCGTCCGCGTTCTGGCATGGCGGCAGGCGCGGCTCAATAATCCTTGCTGATGCGAACGTTCGCGCTGGTCCGGCCGATGGTCGAGATCGACGACAATAGCGAGAGCCAGCGCGTGACCTGATATTCGGCGCGCGTCGCGGAATACCCCTGTCCGTCGGTTATGACCTCGACGAACAATTTCCGGGTCACGTACTTTCCGGCCGCAACCGCCGTCTTCTGGCCTGTGGCAATGTCCGCAGGAAGGATGCGCAAGCGGTCCAGTCCCACCGCTCGGCGGACGCTGTTGATTGGATCGAGATTGCCCGAGCCCGACTGGAGCGCGGCAACGGCGCTGGCAAGCTGCAGTGCCTCAGGCGCGGAGAGGTTGGTGATCGAGGTTCCGAACAAGATTCGCGACAGGAGTTCATCCTGCGGCAGCTGCGGGACGCTCGCGAAGGTGATCTCCGGCCGGAGCCCGGTGCCGCCGACGATGACGGTCGCGTTCAGCCCCTGAACGTTCGCCTCGGCGCGAATGTCGAGCTGTGGATCCGGCGGAGTCTCGCCGCGGAAGCGGATCACTCCCCGGTCGAGACGGAAATTGCGGCCGGCGAAGTCATAGTCGCCGCGAACGAGGTCGGCCCGGCCGGTGAAGCGCGGCGCATCGGCCGTCCCTCCAATGTCGAGACTTGTCCTCCAGATGCTGTCGATCCCGAGCCCGCGAACTCGGACGTTCCCTCCCGCGACCTTCAGGTCGAGCTTCCACGGATGAAGGTCGGCCGTTTCGATGACCTCCTCCTCTTCGAGCCCGCGATGCCTCACCTGAAGCTGCGGAACTGAGGCTGCGGCGCTTGCCCGACCGAGCTGGAAGCGGCCATTCTCGAGTCGAAGGTCGCCGCTGATCGTCCCGCCGCGCCCGTCCGAGCGGACCTTCAGCAGTCCCGTCACGCGCGCAGCGAGATCGTCGCGGTTCAGCATCAGCGCCCGCTGCGCGTTGAACGACAGGTCCAGCGCCGCCGCTCCGCCGGAGAAGTCGACCGTGCCGCTCCCCTGGAGAACTCCGCCGCCGGGAGTCGTTCCGGACAGCCGGTTGAATATCAGGCGCGAGCCGTTGAACCTGCCATCGGCCTGAAGCGCCTCGATCAGGGTTCCCGTGACCGCGCTTTCGAGACGTGCGCTGGTTGTTCGCACCGACCCGCGGATTGTCGGATCGACCAGCCGGCCACCAATGTCGGCGCCGATCGCGACGGGCCCCGTCAGGTCGAAGATTTCGGTCCCCGAGAGGCGCCACAAGGTATCCGACGGTCCGGCGTAGCGCAGCTGGGCGAAGAGCGGCGCGTTGAACAACTCGGCGAGCAGCTCGCCTCCGCCGATCGGTGAGAAGCGCGCCTGGGCGCGGCCGATCGTCTGACCGCCGCTGACCGCGACCGCGCGCATCGCCGCCTGGTTGCCGGACACGACGGCGGCAAGTCCGACGTCAATCGGCTTGGATGCGAGTACCAGCCCAGCACGGCTCAAGCCACGGATCTTGAGATCGGCGCGGCCGCTGCGGTTACCCTTCCAGGCGTAATCGAGCCGCCCGCTAGCGACGCCGCTGAGGTCGAGATCGGGCCAGCCAAGATCGAGCACCTCGAGCGGCATGGATTGCAGCTGTGCATGAACTTCCGGCCGTGAACCGCTCCGGCCCGAGACCACGGCCCTGCCGCGTGCGAAGGAAATGCTCGTCGGCGCGAGTGACCAGCCATCGCCGGACCGGGTCAGAACTGCAGCCTGATTCAGGGCCAGGGGCCGTCGCTCGACCGAGCCCTTGCCCGTCAACCGGATCTGGTCCGGCGAGACATCCGCCAAAGTGCTGAACTCGAACGCGGCGCCCCGGCGGCCGGCCAGCAGGGCGCGGACCTGCCCCGACCCATTCACCAGTTTGGCATTGGCTGTGAGCCTGGCGAGCGTGATCGCGCTCATTTGAAGTCCCCGCGCGTCCACCGACCCGTCGAGCGTCGTGCGCCCCTCGGCGAGAATGATGGTCCCGTCGACGCGGCCCATTCGAACGGCGAGCGACGGGAAACGGACATTGCTCGCCCGCAAATGCGCCTCGATCTTCTGCGCATCGCCAATCGGTGCGAAGGCCAATGTCCCATCGAGGCCGCCCCCGCCGACGTTGAGCAAGCCGGTGAAGCCGCCCGGGTCCGCGCGAAGGTCGCCGCTCGCGCGGGTCCCGCTGACGTCGAGCGCCGCGATCGACACGGTCGCGCGGCCACCACGCGGAAGGAGGATCCGTCCGTTGCTTGTGAACGGCCCAAGCCGCGACTGGCCGTTGGCGCGATAGCCAAAGCCGGTGGCCGTCGGGTTCAGCAGCAGGGTCATGTCGCGCAGGCCGAGCGTGTCGTTCGGGCGTTCGAGGAAGAGCTGGGCACGTGGCCGCTCAATCCGACCATCGAGGACCATCCGCAGCGGCCCATAGGTCGCCTGCCTTCCGCGGGCGACGATGTGGAAGGTGCCATCGCGGTTGCGATGGCCCTCGCCGGCCAGCCGGAGCTTCGGCGAATAGAATTGCATGCCGGTGAAGCGGATGATCCCGTCGGTCCCGCGCTCGAGCCGGGTCTCGATCCGCGGCAATCCGCCGGTCAGGCCGGCGAAGAAGCTGTTGTCGAGGCGGCGGACCCAGGCCTTGCCCGTGCCGATGACCCGCGAGCCCTTGCCATTCGGGCCGGGCACGACTTTCAGCTCGGACTGGACGTCGACGATCCCGAGCCCCTCGATGAAATAGCGCGTGAGGCCGCCCGACAGGACGACTTCGAACCGGCCGGTTACGAGGTCGATGAGCAAGCCCATCCTGGCGTTGAGCTTGGCGCTTCGAAGCTGAAGTCCCTCCCCGCGAACGAACTTGGGCGTGATTGTCAGGATGCCGTCGAGCCGTGCATTGGCGAGGATCGCTCCGGCGACGTCGCCGACGCCCGTGATCGCCCGGGCGGTTAGCCGCAGCGGTACGCGCATGGGCCAGGGCGCGAGACGCCCGCTTCCCTCCGCCCGGACATCGACGAAGCCGGTGTCGTTGAACTTCACCGCTGGCGAGGTCAGGCGATAGGAGTAGCGCGCGGTGGCGTAAGGCCCATCGAGCGTCCACAGCATTCTGACGTTGCGGCCGGTAATGTTGGTGAACAGCGCGGGCGGGCTCAGCAGATCGAGGCCCAGCCTCATGTTGCGGTAGCGGCCCTCGGCGAGGTCGACCGCGCCGCTCGCCACCGCTCGAAGCGTGCCCGATCCGAGCGTCAGCCGGCCATTTAGGATGCGATCCTTGAGCGTCGCATCACCGATGACCTTCACCGTCGGCGAGGTCAGCCGCATGAGCCGGCTCTTGAGGAATTGCGCCGGTGCCAGCGCTCCGGACAGGCCGTACCTTCCTTCTCGCGCCGTCAGCTGCAGTCGGGCCGTGGGGCGCCCCGACATGTTGAGCGCCGCGACGCCCCGCCACGCGCTCCAGCTTCCGTCGCCGGTAACGAGAAGGTCGATAGAACGGTTGGTGCCGAGAAGAGCGGGGACGACTCCGTTCGCGGGCGATTGAGAGCGAACCTCGAGGTCGAAGCGGTCGCCGTCGGGCTCCGCGTCCAGCGCGACCGCCAGCCGGTCGCCGCCGCGATCCATCGCCACTCGCAGGTCGACGACCGCCCTTCCCCTTCGAACGTCCGCCTTTCCTCGTACGACGCCCGATCGGGCAACTCCCGTGACCCGCGGAGCGAGTTCGAGGTGGTGGATGTTGAGGTCGCCGATGTGAACGTCGAATTTGGGAAGGATCGGACCCCGCCGGCCGGTTGCCTTGAGCTGCGGCAAGCGGTGGACCGTGACGCGCTCGGCTTCGATCCGCTCGACGTAGAGCGAGTTGCGGAGCCATCGGCCCGGCGTCCAGTCGATTTCGATCTCGGGCGACGTCACGAAGACGCCGCGCTGGTCGAGCACGGCGACATTCTTCAGCCTGGTCTCACCGAAGATCGACCCTTCGATACGTCCGATCCGGAAACGCAGGCCGGAAGCGGTTTCTAGCTGCGCGATCCGATCGACGATGAAGCGGTGGCCGGGCGCGGTGTCGAGGACCAGCAGCCCGATGACCGCCAGCGCCAGAAGGGCAACGACGAGGACGAGCAGCTCGTTGGCGAGGCGCCGGGGCCAGTCCTGCTTCAGCCGGAAGCGGCGCCGGTCGACGGCTTCGCTGGAGGCGATCTCAACCACGTCAGAAGGCCTGCCCAAGCGAGACGACCACAGCCACGCGGGCATCGTCCTGGCGCGGATTGAGCGGGGTCCCGACATCGACTCGGATCGGCCCGAAGCTCGAATAGTAACGTACGCCGAGGCCCGCCCCGAACTGCCATCCCGTCACATCCGGAGCGACGTCGGTCGTCAGGGTCCCGCCGTCGAGGAAAGGCACAATTCCGAAATTGCCGCCGAAGGCCTTGAGCCGGACCCGCGCTTCGAGGGCGAACTCGGCAAGGCCGCGCCCGCCGATCGGATCGTCGAACGCGTCGCGCGGCCCGAGCCGCTGATAGCCGTAACCGCGGACTGACCCGCCGCCGCCGGAGTAAAGCCGCCGCGAGGGCGCGATTTCGGACGCCTTCGCGCCGACGATCGTGCCGACGCGAACCCGGCCGGCGGCTACGACGCTGTCCGACACCGGAAAGTAGGCGCTCGCATCGATCTGGACCCGGCCATACTGGAAGCTGCCACCCTTGGCGGAGATCTCCGGGCTCACCCGGCCGCCAAGGCGGAAGCCGGTCGTCGGGTCGAGAAGGTCGTTGCTGCCGTCGTAGCGAAGACTGAGCGGAAGCGCGGCGATCAGGAAGGTCCGCGTTTCCTTCATCGTGAGATCGTCGAAGACGCCGCGCTCGTCGGTCGCGATCAGGTCGGCGCCGTAGCTCCACGTCCATTTCTTGCGCCAGATGATGTTGCTCTGGCGCTCGATCAGGCCGCTCAATTGCAGCGTCTTGGCGCGGTAGGCGTCGCGCTCGATGTTGCTGGCCAGCGCGAGAAGGTCGAGCACCTGGTCGCGACGCATGAAATTGCTTCGGCGGAACTCCGCGGAAACGAGCTGCTCCTGTGTCCCCGCGACCCCGCGTAAGGTAAGCGCGCCCTCCGGATTAACGAAATTGCGGTGCTGCCAGCTGGCCTCGGCTCGGATACCCTCCCCCGTCCCGTAACCGAGCTCGCCGGCAACCGTCCGCATCGGCGCGGGCTCGAGATGGACGTCGACGTTCACCGTCTGGCGATCGGTGGAAGGAACGAGCCGTACGTCGGCGACCGCGACGAGACCGGTCGCGATCAGGGCGCGTCGGAGGTCGTTGATCTCCGAGCGCTTGAAGGGATCGCCCGTGTCGAAGCGCGCGATGGTCGCGATGTGGTTCGGCGGGAATGGCGGCTTGCCGCTGACGCTGATCTGGCCGTAGCGGGCGACCGGCCCGGGCTCGACCGGAAGGATCAGGCTCGCCGTCCGGGACTGATGGTCGATCTCGACCTGCTGCTCGCCGATCTGTGCCAGCGCGAAGCCTTCCTCGCCGAGCGCGACCTGGAGGTTGGTGCCCGCCTTGATGACATTTTCGGCGATGACCGGATCACCTGCCTTCACGGCGAATGCGCGGCGCAGCGCCTCGGTTTCCGCGCCCGCGGCTTCGAGGCCGGGAAGCTCCACCGACTGGAACACATATTGCCGTCCGGGCTTGGCCGCGAGGACCACGCTGAGCATGTCCTGGGCCGCTTCGATCCGCGGCGCCACGACCGCGTCGAAATAGCCTCGCGAACGAAGCAGCTCGGTCAGCAATTCGGCGTCGGAGCGGGAGCGGCGGTCGATCTGCGCCGCATTGGCGGGATCGCCGCGTCCCGCTCGAAGCGCGGACTGCTCATCGAAGGCCTTGGCCAGAGCGGGCTCGTCGTCGACGCCCTGCAACCCCTGGACGAGGACGGCGTAGCGCCGCTCCTCTCCCGCATCGATCGCGCCTTGGGGAACTTGCTCCGTCTCCCCTTCGTCCACGGCTCCCTCATCCTCGAGAGGTAGGATTTCCGGTGGGGCGTCCGGGGCGTTCATGTCCGGCCATTCGACGCCGATTTCCGGCAGCGGATCGAGCGGCGCTCCGGGATCGAGATCGGCGGTCTGGGCGAAGGATGGCGCGCAGGGGCATGCCAGTGCAGCGGCCGCACATGCGACGACCCGCATTCTTCCCCACGCGCTCATGCCTGGAAGCCTAGCCAGCGCTCCTGAACGGCGCCAGTCCGGCAGAGAGACTAATGGACGGTTCCGCGCACTTCGTCGTCGGATAGCGTGGCGATTACGCGCTCAATCTGTCGCCAGTGGCAGAAAAGCAGCACATTGCCCGCGTCGCGGCTGCGTTCGGCGCGCATTGCCGCTTCAAGCCCGGCGTCGTCGCCGAAGCGGTCAATGAGGTCCGAGGCCTCGGCAAGGGCGAGACGGCCTGCGATGTAGGGCGAGTCCATGGACCCCTGTTAACCGGCAAGCCCTTTCGCGATGGCCCACGAAGCTGGTCAACCGGCCGTTCACCATATCGACGAAGGGCTGGAGCGCCGGTCCCTGCTCTGCCATGGGCAGTGCATGGCGAGGCGAACCCCGATGGCAGGCGGCTTTCTGCTGATGGCGGCAATTCTTTGCGGTGCAGTCTGGGGCATCTCGATCGGCAATCCGATGAAGGGGCTTCTGATCGGCACCGCGATCGGTATCGGAACCGCAGTCCTCATTTGGCTTTTGGACCGCTGGCGGGATTGATCAGCCGATCTTGCGACCGGCCCAAATGACCCGGCCAATGCAGAGCAGATCGTCGATGTCGCAGTCGGGCCAGTCCGGATAGGCCGGATTGTCCGATTGCACGGTCACTCGCCGACCCGCCGGATGGAGCGCGAGCCGCTTCACCACTAACGCATCGTCGGCGCGAAGGACGTAGATTCCATCGCGAAGCCGTTCGGCGCAATCGCCGAGGTCGACAAGGATGTCGTCGCCCGCATTGAGCGTCGGCGCCATGGAGTCGCCTTCGACGCGGATGATCGACAGCCGGCTCGACGGTGAGGCGGTGAGGCTCTTCAGCCAGGCCTCGTCGAAGGCGAAATAGGGCTTTCCGGCTTCATCGTAGGGAATTGCTCCGGGACCCGCGGAAGCACGCACGGGGCTTCGCTTAACGGGCACCAGGGTCCCGACCTGCTCGTCCTCCGCCGGACCGCCCAACAGCGATTCCGAAATGGAAAAATAGCGGGCGAGCTTGCGCCGCTCCGCTTCGCCCAGCCGCTTAGGCACTCCGCGCCTCACAAATTGCTGAATGTAGGCCGAGTTGCGTCCGAGCATCCGCGAAAGGCCGGCAAAGTCCTCCCCGCGCTCGGCACACAGCCGTTCGAGCACCACGCGCGGGTCGTTCAACATGGTTTCTTCATAGTTATAGGAAAATCCCTAGACAAGTAGGAATTGCATTGGGAGTGAATCGATCGCCGAGTCGCAGCGGGTGAATGAGGGATAGCAAGTGCATCTATTGCGTGAAGTTGAGAAGTTTCTGAATCGAAGCCAGACTGCTCCAACGCGTTTCCGGCGCGAAGCAGTCGGCGATCCGAGTTTCGTATTTGACCTGCGCAGGGGCAGAGAGCCGCGTCCTGCGACGGTCCAGCGGGTTCGCGCCTTCCTGGAGACGATCCAGTGAACCGCCTCCCCATGTCCAGCGCAGGCGCCGCCTTGTTTCGCGCCCTCCTTGCCCGTGCACTCGTCGGTCGATAGGATTTTACTTACGGACTATAGGTCAACTGACTGGCAATCGCTGACATTCGTCGGCGAACGCCATGAGCTGCGCTTTCGGATTCCGGGGTCGGGTGCGGAAGACATCTACAATCGGATGACCG
>DASUVP010000175.1:0-3028 GCA_036378895.1 Sphingomicrobium sp. | reverse complement strand
GGTTACGATGGACAGCGCCGACGCCAGCGAGGCGACGGGAGATGACGCGATCCGCGAAGCGCATTGCGCCGTTCTGGAAATGGCCGTCGCCAACAGCCCGCTCGAAAAGACGCTCGGGGCGCTGATCGAGATCGTCGAGCGGACGTCGAAGACCGGCGTGCTCGGATCGATCCTGATTTTGGACGGACGCCACCTTCGTCACGGCGCAGCTCCAAGCCTGCCGCGCGCTTATTGCGAAGCGATCGACGGCGCCGAGATTGGGCCGCGCGAAGGCTCGTGCGGAACGGCTGCCTTTTCGGGCAAGCCCGTTTTCGTGAGCGATATCGAGACCGATCCGTTGTGGTCGGAGTATAAGGCCGTGGCTCTTCCGCACGGACTTCGGGCCTGCTGGTCGACGCCGATCATCACCGCCAATCGCAAGGTGCTCGGTACGTTTGCAATGTATCACCGCGAGCCGCGCGAGCCGACCGTCCGCGACCTCGCACTGGTGGACCTGGTCACGCAGACCGCAGCGCTGGTCATCGACCGGGCGCGGGCCCGGACGGCACTTCACGAGATCGAGGCCATCGCGGCACGGACAGCTCCGGGTCAGCCGAACTGAATCGTCCGGTCAGTCAGCAACGCACGTCGCCATCTCCTCATCCGCAACCTGCTTGGCCGGCCCAGGTCCGAAGGAGAGAAACGGAAGGCGAATGCCGGGGCCAAATCAGTCATCCTCGTCCTCATATCCGACCAGATTCAGCTCACGTGCCTTGATCTGGTGGAGCATGCACCAGTGCTTGAGCGCCTCTTCGCGGCCGTGCGTGATCCACACCTCGCGCGGGGCGAGCTCGCGGATCGTGCAGGTAAGCTCGTCCCAGTCGGCATGGTCGGAAATCACCAGCGGAAGCTCGATGTTCGACTGGCGCGCGCGCTGACGGATGCGCATCCAGCCCGAGGCCATGGCCGTAACCGGATCGGGGAGGCGCCGCGACCAGCGGTCGTTGAGCGCCGAGGGCGGCGCGATGACGATGTGCCCGGCCATCTCATCCTTCGTAGCGGACGCCGTGTGCCGCATCTCGCCGAGCGACACCCCCAGTTCCTCGTAGAGCCGGCAGAGCCGCTCCACCGCGCCGTGATAATAGATGGGCTGCTCGTGCCCGCGCTGCCTCAGCTCCGCGATCACGCGCTGCGCCTTCCCCAGCGCATAGGCCCCAACCAGGACGCAGCGCGACGGGTCCGAGTGCAGCCGGTGCAGCAGCCGATCGATCTCGCTGCCCGTGTCGGGATGGCGGAACACCGGCAGACCGAAGGTCGCTTCGGTGATGAAGATGTCGCAGGGCACCGGCTCGAACGGAGCGCAGGTCGGGTCTTCGCGCCTTTTGTAATCTCCGGACACGACGACCCGCTCGCCCGCATGTTCGAGCACGATCTGCGCCGATCCGAGAACGTGGCCAGCGGGCACGAAGCTGACGTCCACCTCGCCGATCCGCAGCGTCTCGCCATAGGCCACCGGATTGCCGTTCTGATCGCCGTAGCGCGTGGCCATGATCGCCAGGGTTTCCGGCGTCGCCCAGACCGCGCCATGACCCCCGCGCGCATGGTCCGAATGCCCATGGGTAACGAGCGCCTTGTCCTTCGGGCGCGAGGGATCGATCCATGCGTCCGCCGGACGCACGTAGATGCCCTCCGGAAAAGGCTCTATCCAGGAACCGAGGCGTGCCATCGGGAGCTATATAGGCCGAAAGACGGGACGGTTCCCGTCGAGGAGGGAAACGAACATGGATGAATTCTGGTGGTCGCTGATGACGATCGTCGGCCCGATCATTCTCCTGGTCCTGCTGATCTGGGTCGTGGTGCGCTCGCAGCGCCGCAAGGGGGAAGCATCTCCGGAAGTTACGGAACGGGCGACGCGGCAGGAGTATGCCGAGGAAGAGCAGATGCGCCGCGAGGGGACTGACGACCGCTGACCAACGACCCGGATCTCCCACTCGTAATCCGGAACTGGTTTGCCGGCCGCGGATGGGAGCCGCGGCGGCACCAGCTCGACATGCTGCGCCTCGCGCGCTCCGGGAAAAGCGCCTTGTTGGTCGCCGCCACCGGATCGGGAAAGACGCTGGCGGGCTTTCTCCCTACGATTTCGGAACTGGTCGAGCAGCCAACGGAAGGGCTGCATACCCTCTACATTTCGCCGCTGAAGGCACTCGCGGTCGACGTGCAGCGCAATCTGATCGGCCCGATCGAGGAAATGGGCCTGCCCATCCGCGTCGAGACGCGCACCGGCGACACGCCGTCCGACAGGAAGGCACGGCAGCGGATCCGGCCGCCCCAGATCCTGCTGACGACGCCTGAATCCCTCAGCTTGTTGCTGAGCTATCCCGAAAGCTTCGCGCTGTTTGAGAACCTCAGGACAATCATCGTCGACGAGCTGCACGGCTTCGCCAAGGAGAAGCGCGGCGACCTGCTTTCGCTCGCGATGGGGCGACTGCAAAAGATCGCACCAGGCCTTCGCCGCGTTGGCCTGTCCGCGACGATCAGCGACCCGGACGCCTACCGCAGCTGGCTCGCCCCGGATGCGGACAGGGAAGCAGTTGAGGTCGTCCAAGGCGACCCGGGCGCCGAGCCGCATCTCGGCATTTTGATCCCCGAAAACCGCATTCCCTGGGGCGGGCACTCCGGCCGCCATGCCGCTCGCGAGGTGATGGACCTGATCGAGCGGCACAAGACCACGCTCGTCTTCTGCAACACGCGCAGCCTCGCCGAGCTGATCTTCCAGGACCTGTGGGCGGTGAACGACAAGGCTCTGCCGATCGGCATCCATCACGGCAGCCTCGCGCAGGAGGCGCGGCGCAAGGTCGAGGCGGCGATGGCGGCGGGCAAGCTGCGCGGCCTCGTCGCCACCGCCAGCCTCGACCTGGGCATCGACTGGGGCGACGTGGACCTCGTCGTCAACGTCGGCGCGCCCAAGGGCGCAAGCCGCATCATGCAGCTCATCGGGCGCTCCAACCACCGCATGGACGAGCCCTCGAAGGCCTATCTCGTCCCGGCG
>DASUVP010000174.1:0-10783 GCA_036378895.1 Sphingomicrobium sp. | reverse complement strand
CAGCGGATCGCCGCCTCGAGCATCGGCACGTGACGGTCCTCGTTGATTGCAGAGGCCAGCGCATGGCCGAGCAGCGGCGATATCTCCATTTTGCGGATTCGAGTCGCGACCGCACCCTTCACGATCCCGCCCAGCCGCTCGTCGTCGAGGCTTTCGAAAATGTCCGCGATGAGTCGCGATGCCCCGGCCCGAATCCGCGTTCCCTGGCCGGGCGAAGTCTGCAGGAAACGGCCCGTTGCGCCGGCCACATCGATGTTGCGCATCCGGCGAGCGACCACGGATGGGATGAGGAAATTATCGCGGATGAAGGAGGCGAGCGCCTCGCCGATGCGGTCCTTGTTGCGCGGGATGATCGCCGTGTGCGGGATGGGCAGGCCGAGCGGATGACGGAACAAGGCGGTGACTGCGAACCAGTCGGCGAGCCCGCCGACCATCGCCGCCTCTGCAAACGCCTTCACGAAACTCAGCCAAGGATATCGTTCCTCGAAAGCGCGAGTCACGGCGAAGATGGCCGCCATCAGGACGAGCAGCCCGGTCGCGGCGATCTTCATGCCGGCGGCACCCGGCTGGGCCGGGTTGAAGCGGGCTAGAGCTGGCCGCGTCCTGGAGGTCGTGGCATCCATGCGCCCTCAATAGACGAGGGAGCCCGTCGGTTCACTCCGCTGCCGTTTGCGGAGCGGGTCCCGACGGCATGCGGTGCGCATCCTGGCCGATGAACTTGTGGAAGAGCCGGCCGATCCGGCTCTCCATCGAGATCGCAATCGAGAAGTAGGCCGGCACCAGCAGCAGCGTCAGCAGGGTCGAGAAGATCAGGCCGCCGATCACGGTGATCCCCATCGGTGCGCGCCAGCTGTTGTCGCCACTCATCGAGACGGCCGTGGGAAGCATGCCGGCGACCATCGCCACGGTGGTCATGACGATCGGCTGGGCGCGCTTGTGCCCGGCTTCCCAGATCGCCTCGTTCTTCGGCATTCCGTGGTTCATCATCTCGACCGCGAAGTCGATCAAAAGGATCGAGTTCTTGGCGACGATGCCGAACAACATGAGAATGCCGATGAGGACGAACAGCGAAACCGGCTGTCCGGCGATGTGCAGCGCCACGGCGGCGCCGAGAGGCGCCAGGAGCAGCGACCCCATGTTGACGAACGGCGACAGGAACCGCCGGTAGAGCAGCACGAGGACCGCGAAGACCAGGAGCACGCCGGAGATCAGGGCGATGGCGAAGTTGAAGAGGAGCTCCGCCTGCCATTTCTGGTCGCCGAGGTTCATCTTTCGGATGCCCTGAGGCAGGTTTGCAAGGGTTGGCAGCTGGTTGACCTTCGCGAAGACGTCGCCTTGGGCGAAACCGGGTGCCAGGTCGGCACCGATCGATAGTCGCCGGATCTGGTTCGATCGCTGGATCGTCGTCGGGCCCGAGCCGAAACCGATCTCCGCAACCGACCTCAGGGGGACGGAGCCGCCGTCCGACGTCGGGACCGGAAGATTCTCCAGCGTCTGGAGATCCCGGCGGGCGCTTTCCGACAGCGATACGGTGATCGGGACCTGACGATCCGAAAGCGAGAATTTGGCGCTGTTCTGCTCGATGTCGCCCAGCGTCGCGATGCGGATCGTCTGGCTCAGCGCCATCGTGGTCACGCCGAGGTCGGCCGCGAGATCGAAGCGGGGCTTGATGGTGATTTCCGGCTGGGCGAGCTGGCTTCCGACACGCGGTGCGCGCAGGCCCTGGACGGTCTCCATCTCCTTGGCGATCTGGTTCGCAACTTCCTTCAGCCGATCCGGATCGTCACCGCCAAGATAGACCATGATGTCGCGCGAATCCGCGTCGGGGCCTCCGCCTTGCTGGCTCTGGAAGCTGACTCGCGCGTCTGGGAACGCCGCCAGCTTCGGCGACAACCCACGCTCGAACTCGGTGCTTGTGACCTCGCGGTCTTTCTTCAGCACGATGTTGACGCTTCCGGTGCCGACATTGATGCGCTCGAACACGCGTTCGACGCTGGGATCCTTCGCGACGAGCGCTGCAACCTGGTCCGCCACGACCTCGGTCTGCTGCAAGGTGGTGCCCGGCGCCATCGTGATGTTCACGCGGGTGAAGTCGTTGTTCTGAGGAGGGAAGAACGACACGGACAATGTGCCGAACAGGATGATGCTGACCAGAAGCGTCTCGATCCCCGCGCCGACCATGACGATGCGGTGGTCGGCGATCAGCGCCCTCCACTGGCCCAGAAGCATGCCGTCGTACCAGCGGGCAAACCGGCTGTCGGACCGGCTCACGAGGAAAGCGATCCCCTTGCCCGCGCCATATCCGGCCGCGGCGCCGACGTGGAGCGCCAATACGAAGTTGATCGCGGCGGGCAAGCCCACCGGCCCAAGCGCCATCATTGCTGCGCCGCTTGCCGCAACGAATGCGGCTATTACGAGCAGCACCAGAAGCCCGCCGAGGAAATAATAGCTCGCACGGCCCAGCCCGCGCGTCAGCCGCTCGCGGATCGCGTGCGCCTTGGAGGTGTCGAGGCTCCAGTTCAGAACCTTGAGATAGAGGTCCATCCACTTGAAGTCGGCGTGCGGCTGGACGCCGTGCGAGCGGAGGAAATAGGCGGCGACGAGCGGCGTGATCATTCGCGCGACGAGCAAGCTCATCAAGACCGACACGACGACGGTGAAGCCGAACGCCTTGAAATATTGACCCGCGATGCCGGGCATCAGCGCCACGGGCAGGAAGACGGCGACAATGGCCATTGTTGTCGCGACCACGGCCAGGCCGATTTCGTCAGCCGCGTCGAGTGCCGCCTGGTACCCTGACTTGCCCATGCGCATGTGCCGGACGATGTTCTCGATCTCGACGATCGCATCGTCTACGAGGACGCCGGCAACGAGGCCCATGGCCATCGTCGACATGAAATTGAGGGTGATCCCCATCAGGTCCATGAACCAGAAGGCCGGGATCGCCGACATAGGGATGGCGAGCGCCGAGATGATCGTGGCTCGGATGTCGCGGAGGAAGAGGAAGACCACGAGAACCGCCAGGATGGCGCCTTCCCAGAGGCCCTCCATCGCGGAGTGATATTGCGACTTGGTGTAGTCGACGGTGTTGAAGATCTCTGCGAAGCGGACCTTCGGGTTTTCCTTCTCGAGCTTGTGGATTTCCGCCCAGCCGGCGTCGTAGGCGGTGACTTCGGACGAGCCCTTCGCCCGCTGAACGGCGAAAGTTACGACCTGCCGGCCGTTCATTTTTGCGATCGACCGCTGTTCGGAGGCGGAATCCCGGACCTCGCCCACATCCGCAAGGCGCACCCACCGACCACCCGGGAGGGTGATCTGCGTCTGCGACAGCTCATAGGCGTTGCGGGCGTTGCCGAGCACGCGCACGGATTGTTCCGAGCCCGCGACCTCGGCCCGGCCGCCTGCAGCATTGAGATTGCTCTGTCTCAGCTGCGCATTGACCTGGGCGGCCGTAATGCCCTGCGCCTGCAGCGCCGCCGGATCGAGGATGACGCGGATCGTGCGGTTGACGCCGCCGGAACGCGAAACGGCCGCAATGCCTTCGATTCCCAACAGTCGTTTCGCAACGGTGTTGTCGATGTACCAGCTGAGCTCCTCCAGCGTCATGTCGGTGGTCTCTGCGCCCACGAACATGATCGGCTGGTCTTCGGCGTCGACGCGAGTGATCTGCGGTTCGAGGATTCCTTCGGGCAGATTGCCGCGGATCTGCGCAATAGCATTGCGAACGTCGTTGACTGCCCGATCGGTCGAGGTGCCGATCTGGAATTGGACGAACGTGAAGCTGTTGCCCTCTCTTACGCTGCTGTTGATCTCTTCGACGCCGGTAACCCCGCGGACCGCGGATTCAACCCGCTGCGTGATCTGCGTCTCGATCTCGTTAGGAGCGGCGCCCGGCTGGCTGACCGACACCGTCGCCGCAGGGAAGTCGATGTCCGGGGCATTGTTGACCTGCAGCCCGTAGAAGGAAATCAATCCGGCGAGCATCAACCCGACGAAGAGGACGATCGGCGCGACCGGGTTCCTGATGCACCAGGACGAGATGTTGCGGAAGTTCATGCCTTAATACTCTCTCGCCTACGCTTAGCGCGCGGCCTGCCGCCTCGGATTGACCTTCTGCCCCGGGTTGAGGAAGGGGCCGGCCGACAGCACGACCACCTCTTTGCCCGACAGCCCTTCCGCGATCGTCACGCCAGCCTGGTCGACCGTTCCGATCTTGATGTTGCGGCGTTCGACCTCGTTCTTGGCATTGATGATGTAGACGTAATTTCCGGAATCATCGCTGAGAACGGCGCTTTGCGGGAGGAGCGGGGCCGAGGTTGCGCCAGCGCCGATCCTTGCCTCGGCAAAGCCGCCGGGGCGAATGGCCGGATCGTACGGAACCAGGATCCGGACTTCGCCCTGGCGCGACTGCGGATCGATGACCGGTGCCACCTGCCAGACCTGGCCGGAGAAGCTGCGGTCGAGACCGATCGGGGTCACGCTCGCCGGCATCCCGGCACGGACGAAACCGATGTCCTGCTGGGACAGCTGCGCCTTCATCTCCATCTGGCCGCCTTCGGCGAGCCGGAACAGCGCGCCCGAACCGGGGCTGACGATCTGGCCGACCTCGACGCTGCGGGCGAGGATCAGGCCACTCGCCGGAGCGCGAATGTCGAGGCGACCGATCTCGGCGCGCGTTGCATTGAGCTGCGCTAGATTGACCCGAACCTGGGCATTGGCGGCGTCTCGGGCCGCGCGCTTCGCGTCGATCTCGGCCTTCGAAACGAACCCCCGGCCCTGAAGGGAGACGGCGCGCTCGTAATTGTTCTGCGCCAGCTCGGCGTTGGCCCGTGCGGCGGAGACCTGAGCCGCGAGCTGCGCGGCCTGTTGGGCCTGCACGGACCGGTCGACGGTGGCCAGCACCTGACCGGTGCGAACCCACGTGCCGGCGTCGACCAGCACGCGCGTCACCCGGCCACCGGAGCCCGGAATTCCGACGGGCTGGTCGCGTCGGGCGGCTAGCGGCCCGCTGGCGGTGACCGTGCGCGCTACGTCGCTTCGGCCGGGGACGATCACGGTGACGGTCGGAACCTGTCCGCCGCCCTGCGCGCCCGCTCCGCCAGCAACCTGCTCTTCACCGCCACCACGCATCAGCAAGAAGGCGACCAGGAGGACGATGAGCGCGAGCCCCGCTCCGATCAGGAGCGAACGCCGGCGCCGCGAACGGTCGACGACCACCAGAGTGTCCGAGCTTCGAAATGAAGATGTTTCCCGGTTCATTCTCACTTCTTTCGCCTTCTTCGCGAATCCCGACAGCCTTTGGCGCAGCTGTATTACGCGAATAAGTCAGTGCCCGCAACTGACCCCTTCCAGACGCCTGCTGCCACTCATTTTCGACCAACGGCGGCACTTGCGCCGCAAAGGCGCGTTGGCCCAAACTGCAGTGCGAGCGCACTCGCACGAGCGGACGGAAAGGGGAAGCGGGATGGAAAATTTCATGCAGGACTATGGGATCATCGCCTGGATTGTCATCGGCCTATTGGCCGGCGGCATCGCGAAGTTGCTGATGCCCGGCCGCGATCCCGGCGGATGCATCATCACCATCCTGCTGGGGATCGCTGGCGCGCTGCTCGCCGGGTTCCTGGGACAGGCGGTCGGTTGGTACCGGCCCGGAGAGGGTGCGGGTTTCCTTGCGGCGATCATCGGCGCCTTCGTCATCCTTCTCGTTTACCGGCTGGTGCTTGCCCGTCGCCGGTAAGCGACTGATTCACCAGAACATCCCGGCGTTCAGGAATCAGCCATAACGGCGGTGGAACCGTGCCTCCTGTCTTGAGAGTCAGGAGGTTCGAATGAAGAGCATGTGGTTGGCGTTTGCGCTGTGCGCGGTCGCGCCCACGGCGGCTGCGGCGCAGACGGTTCAGGCGCCGATGCCAGCGATCGGCGGCACTCGGCTTGAGGTCAGCACGACCGGCGAAGCAATGCGGGTTCCTGACGTGGCGATCATTTCGGCCGGCGTCGTGACCCGCCAGCCGACCGCGACCGCCGCGATCCAGGGGAATGCCGCGCAGATGGACAGAGTCCTGGCTGCCTTGAAGCGCGCCGGGATCGCGGATCGCGATGTTCAGACCAGCTCGATCAACCTCAATCCGGAGTATCGCTATCAGGAAAACCGGGCGCCGCAGCTGGTCGGCTATACCGCCTCCAACCAGGTCAGCATCCGCTTCCGCGACATCGAGAACACGGGCAAGATTCTCGATGCGCTGGTCGCCGAAGGGGCCAACCAGATCAATGGGCCGACGCTGACGATCGACAAGCCGGAGGCGGCTCTGGATGAGGCACGGCTCAAGGCGCTCGCAAACGGCCGGGCGCGTGCCGACGTCTACGCCCGGGCGCTGGGCATGCGCGTGGCTCGCATCGTCTCCATCAGCGAAAGCGGCGGTAGCCATCCGGTCCCGCCGCCGATGGCGGTGATGATGGAGGCTCGGGCCGGAGGTGCCGACACCAAGATCGTGCCGGGGGAGCAGAAGCTTCAGGTGTCCCTGTCGATCGTGTTCGACCTGCAATAGGCTCGAAAAAGAGAAGGCCGCCAGGTTTCCCGAGCGGCCTTCGGATTTTCGGGAATGTCTGAACCGTTAGCGGACGGAACCGCGGCGGATCAGGTTCACGATTGCCAGGAGGATAACCGCGCCCAGCAGCGAATAGAGGAAGGATTCGACCGTGATTCCTTCGTTGATGTTCGCTCCGAAGATCAGGCCGGCTATTACCGCGCCGACAATTCCCACCACGATGTTCAGCAGGACACCCTGTTGCGCGTCGGTCCGCATGATGAGGCTGGCAAGCCAACCGCAAATACCACCGACGACCAGCCAAATGATGATACCCATGTAGCGCTCCCTCCTGTTCGTGGGCCGCCATAAGTCACTCAGCGGCCTTCCGGCATCTAGACGCTGATGCGCGCCGGTTGTTCCGGATTCGGAAGGAACTGTCCAGTCTTTGGTTAACGAGCGGCCTGAACGACCGTCGTTAATGGCCTACCTCAGTAGCGCTGCTGGCGCTCGTACTGGTCGCGGTAGTGCTTGATTCGGGTGACGCGCAGGCCGGGCATGCCGCTGCGGTCGACCGCGCGCTGCCAGCTGGTGAACTCCTCGAGGCTCAGAGAGTAGCGCGCGCAAGCCTCGTCCACCGACAGCAAACCGCCCGCGACCGCCGCGACAACCTCGGCCTTCCGGCGCACGACCCAGCGGGTGGTGCCGGCAGGCGGAAGGCTTTCGAGCGTCAAAGGCTCGCCAAGGGGTCCGATGACCTGTGCTGGCCGAATCTTCTGGTTCTCGAGCATCTCTTCGTCAAACCTGCTTAATCATTACCGATGGCTTTGGTCTTAAGGCGCGTCCGTTGAAGATATTCTGAAACGCGCTGGTTAATTTCCCCCTCACAACCCCTTATCGTCCTTTAACCCTTCGTCCGGACCTCCCTCGGCGAAGGCCCCGCCCAGCAGATCGCGGGCCTCTTTCCAGCCCGGACCTGCCGCCAGAAGTCGCGCTATGGCGAGCTTCCGGTCGCCGCGAGCGCTCGCAATCTGCGCCTCGAAGGCGGCGACCAGCTCCGCGGCATCCATTCCCGCAGGTGCTGCAGCAGTGAATTTCGACTCCGGCCGAGACAAATTATCCTCTTCAACAGCCCCGACTGCCCCCCGGCCTAGCTCACAGGGGTGAAATTCGGGTAAAGAGTACCCAGAAAGTTCCAATGCAGATTGATTTCGGCCTCGATCGCGACTTTCGCGAAGCAAGGATCGTCGTCGCCATGTCCGGCGGCGTCGACAGCTCGGTCGTGGCCGCGCTCGCCGCGCGCACGGGCGCGAAGGTCATCGGGGTGACGCTCCAGCTTTACGACCACGGGGAGGCGGTGAAGCGCTCCGGGTCGTGCTGCGCCGGGCAGGACATCTACGACGCGAGCATGGTCGCCGACCGGCTGGGCATCGCGCATTACGTGCTCGACTACGAAAGCCGCTTCCGCGACAGCGTGATCGAGCATTTCGCCGACGAGTATGCACGGGGTCGGACGCCCGTCCCCTGCTCGCTCTGCAACCAGGGCGTGAAGTTCATGGACCTGGTCGCGTTCGCGAAGGATCTCGGCGCCGATTGCCTGGCGACGGGCCATTACGTGCGCCGCGTGATCAATGGCGACCGGGTCGAGCTGCACAAGGGCGCCGACCCGGCGCGCGACCAGAGCTACTTCCTCTTCGGTACGACGCGCGAGCAGCTGGAGTTCCTCCGTTTTCCGCTCGGCGACCTGCCCAAGAGCGAGGTTCGGCGGATCGCGGAAGAGGAGGGGCTGATCACCGCCTCCAAGCCCGACAGCCAGGACATCTGCTTCGTCCCCGACGGCGATTATGCCGGGCTGGTACAGCGGCTGCGACCGGAGACGATCGCGGCGGGAGAGATCGTCGACCTCGAGGGCCGCGTCCTCGGCACACACCGCGGAGTCGTCCAATTCACGGTCGGTCAGCGGCGCGGGATCGAGGTCGGCGGCCAGAAGGAGCCGCTGTACGTCGTCCGCATCGAGCCCGAGCAGCAGCGGCTGGTGGTCGGTCCGCGCCGCGCGCTGGCTGTCGACGCCATGCGGGTCGAGCAGATCAACTGGATCGGCGAAGACCAGACGGACGCCGGAGTGAAGGTGCGCTCGCTCGCGCCGCCGGTTCCGGCGAGCCTCGACGGCGACTGGGTCCGCTTTGCATCCGCTGAATATGGTGTCGCGCCGGGCCAGGCGGCCGTCTTCTACGATGGGACCCGGCTGCTCGGCGGCGGCTGGATCGCGGAAACCGCTTCGGCAGCACAGAGCGCGATGAATGCCGCCGCCGCCTAGCGCGGGCATCCTGCTGTTCCGGCAGCCCCGAGACGAGGTCGAGGTCTTGTTGATCAGGCCCGGCGGCCCGTTCTGGCGCAACAAGAACGCGGGCGCGTGGATGATCCCCAAGGGCGCGATCGAGCCGGGTGAGATGGCGGTCGACGCCGCGATCCGCGAATTCAAGGAAGAGATCGGCGTTCCGCTCGACCGGGCGCCGTTTCCCCTTTGCTCGGTGAGGCAGGCGGGGGGCAAGAGGGTCGACGTCTTCGCCGTCGAGGGCGATCTCGACCCGAAGGCTATCGTCAGCATCCACTTCGAGATGGAATGGCCGCCGAGGAGCGGCGAATGGAAGGCCTATCCGGAAGCGGAGGAGGCGCGCTGGATGAGCTTGCGCGAGGCCCGCCGGATGATGCTCCCGAGCCAGCTCCCGATCCTCGACGCGCTCGAGAAGAGATTATCGGACGGCTGAGCGTCTCTGCGTCAGCAGGTAGAGAAACAGCCCGGCGGCTGACAGCCCACCCAGGGTCAGCCAGGCGATCGCGTCCGCTTGTGCTGCAACGAGCGCGCAGATCAGGAGTCCGATCGCGGCAAGGCCCCAGTGCGACGCGGCGATGCGTTCGGGTCGCTCGGGAGCGCGGGGCAAAGCGAGGATCGTCACGGCATAGACGATCATACGGGCAAGCGTGCTGATCACCGCGAGCCAGACGAAGCTCCCGCTTATGGCGAGAGCTGCAACGATTGCCGCGAAGAACAGGATGGACGCTGCCGGCGTCTCGAACTCGCGATGAACACTCGCAAGCCAGCCGGGAAGCTCGCCGCGCTCGGCCATGGCGTAGGTCACGCGCGGCGTCGCGGCCATGTTGCTGTGGAGATTGCCGGCCAGCGAGAAGATGGCTGCAAGCCCGAGGATCAGGGCGCCCACGGGTCCGATGAGGCGGTCGCCGAGGGCCAGCAGCGGCGCCTCCGCGCCGCTTTCGAGGCCGTTCGGGAACAGAGCGACGAACGCGAGCTGCACGACGAAATAGAGCAGGGCGACGGTGCCGATGGTGCCGATCAGCGCACGTGGAAGCGTACGTCCCGGGTCGCGGGTTTCGCCCGCGGTGACCGTCGCATTCTCGAAGCCGACGAAGGCATAGAAGACGATGAGCACCCCGGATTCGACCTCGCTGAAGGGGGGAAGGGGCCCCGGTGCCGGAACGCCCGTGATCGCCAGAGCCGCGATGGCGGCGACGACCAGCGGGGCGGCCTTCAGGAAGGTCAGTCCGCCGAGCACCCTCATGGCCGCCCGGACTCCGTAAATGTTGATCAGGGTGAAGCCTGCGACGACTGCGAGCATGAGCCCGATGCGTGCTGCGCCTTCGTCCGCGCCCGCCAGCCAGCGCGCGAGATAGGCAATGAGGACGTTGAGGTTGGCGGCGAAGGCCGTCGCCCGGGCGACATAATAGATCCATCCGAGCTCGAAGCCGGGGAGCGTTCCGAACACCCGTCCATAGGTCGCGGGCCCGCCGTTTTCCGGAAAGGCGGCAACCGATCGCGAGAAGGGAATGGCGATCAGCAGGGATGCGAGGCCCACCAGCGGGAAAAGCCATGGCGCGGATGTTCCGAAATCCGCCGCGAGTGCGGCCGGAAGAGCGAAGATGGAGGCGCCTATCGCTCCGTTGAAGGCAAGCATCAGCGCCCCGCCGACACCGATCCGGCGCGGCAGGCCCTGCCGCTCGCTCAAAGCTGGAAGGTTCCGACGATGACCGTCACGCAATGCCCGCCGAGCAGCACTCGGTCGCCTTCGAGGCGGCAGTGGAGGATGCCGGTGCGCTTGCTCGCCTGCAGCGCGGTGAAGCTCTCGCGGCCGAGTAACTTGGCCCAGTAAGGCACGAGCGCGCCGTGCGCCGAGCCGGTGACGGGGTCCTCGTCGATCCCGGCGTAAGGCACGAATACGCGGCTCGCGATGTCCTGCTCGTCG
>DASUVP010000173.1:0-4852 GCA_036378895.1 Sphingomicrobium sp. | reverse complement strand
GCGCACGAACCTCGTCCTTGAACAATTCGCGAAGCGGCTCGACCAGCTTCATGTTCATCCGCTCGGGCAGTCCGCCGACATTGTGATGGCTCTTGATCGTGACGCTGGGCCCGCCGGTGAAGCTGACGCTTTCGATCACGTCCGGGTAGAGCGTGCCCTGCGCGAGGAAGTCGGCGCCGCCGATCTTGTTCGCCTCGGCCTCGAAAACGTTGATGAATTCCGAGCCGATGAACTTGCGCTTGGCTTCGGGGTCGGTGACGCCTTCGAGCCCGCCGAGGAAGTCGCGGCTGGCGTCCACGTGGACGAGCGGGATGTTATAGCTGTTGCGGAACAGCGAGACGACCTGCTCCGCCTCCCCTGCCCGCATCAGGCCGTGGTCGACGAAGACGCAGGTCAGCTGCTCGCCGATCGCTTCGTGAATGAGGACAGCGGCGACCGCACTGTCGACGCCGCCGGAGAGACCGCAGATCACGCGGCCGTTGCCGACCTGCTCGCGGATGTCGGCGATCTTGGCGTCGCGGAAGCTGGCCATCGTCCAGTCACCCGAGCAGCCGCAGACATGGCGGACGAAGTTGGACAGTAATTTCCCGCCGTCGGGCGTGTGCACGACCTCCGGATGGAACATGACGCTGTAGCGTTTCGCCTCCTCGTTGGTGGCGATGGCGTAGGGCGCGCCTTCCGAGCGGGCGACGACCTCGAAGCCCGGCGCAAGCGTCTCGACGCGATCGCCATGGCTCATCCAAACCTGATGCTTTTCGCCGACGTGCCACAGGCCGTCGAACAATGCGGACGAGGCAATAATCTCGATGAAAGCGCGGCCGAACTCCTTCTGGTCCGACGCGACGACCTTGCCGCCGAGTTGCTGATGCAGCGTCTGCTGGCCGTAGCAAATGGCGAGCAGCGGAAGCCCGCTGTCGAAGAGGATCTGCGGCGCGCTCGGGCTTTCGTCTTCGGTCACCGAAGCGGGACCGCCGGAAAAGACGATGCCTTTGGGATCGAGGCGCTGGAACGCCTCCTCGGCGGCATTAAACGGAGCGATTTCGCAATAGACGCCGGCCTCGCGGATGCGCCGCGCGATGAGCTGCGTTACCTGGCTGCCGAAGTCGACGATGAGGATGGATTCGGTGGGCTGTACCGTCATGGCGAGCCGATAGCAGGGTTCGCCCGCGAGTAAAGTTTGGCACGGGCCGAAGGAATTCTCGGGAGCCCTAATTTCTATTTTTATCGAAATGTCATTGACTCAGAGGATCGCATCCATCATTTCGAGTTCCATCGAAGGGAAATGAAATGCGATTCGTCACTACGATGATCAAGGCACTTCTGGCCGCATTGACGGCAGTACCGCCCGCGCCCTGCTGCGCCAGCGCCATCCATTGGGCAGGCTTCCGTTGATGAAGAGCGAGAACGCCGTCGAGGCGCTCGGCGCGCTGGCGCAAGACCATCGGCTCGCTCTGTTCCGCCTGCTGGTTCAAGCCGGAGAGAGGGGAATGCCGGCCGGTGCGATCGCCGACGCGCTCGGCGTGCCCAACAGCTCTTTGTCCTTCCACCTCGCTCAACTGCGCAATGCGGGATTGATCCTCCAGGAACGCCAGCATCGCTCGCTCATCTACCGGGCCAACTATCCGGCGATGAACGCACTCGTCGATTACCTCATGGAAAATTGCTGTGCCGGCGCCGACTGCGGCCCTGCCACCGCCTGCGAAACACCCACTCAGGAAAGGAAGTCTGCGTGAAGCGTCTGCACGTCCACGTCGGGGTCAACGACCTCGGCCATTCGATCCGCTTCTATTCCACTCTTTTCGGCGTCGAGCCGACGGTGACGAAGGACGATTACGCCAAGTGGATACTGGACGATCCGCGCGTGAACTTCGCCATTTCCGCGGGCAATCATGCGCGCAAGGGCATCGAGCATCTCGGCATCCAGGCGGAAAGCCCGGAAGAGCTGACAGAGGTCTATGGCCGGCTGAAGGATGCCGACCGCCCGGTTCTCGAAGAGGGCCAGACTACCTGCTGCTACGCCAAGTCCGAGAAGAGCTGGATTAGCGATCCGGACGGTGTCGTGTGGGAGGCCTTTTTCACCAACGGCGAAGCGACCACTTACGGCGACAGCCCCGCGCTCGACACACTGACCGGCTCCGAAGCGAAGTGCTGCGCTCCGAGGGCGGCGGCATGAACCGGCCCTACAACGTCCTGTTCCTGTGTACCGGGAACTCCGCGCGGTCGATCCTGGCCGAGGCCATCTTGAACAAGGATGGTGCCGGCCGCTTCCACGCCTTTTCCGCCGGCAGCTTTCCGAAAGGCGCGGTACATCCCGAAGCGCTCAAGCTCCTGGATGAGCTGGGTTATCCGACGGACGGTGTCCGTTCGAAGAGCTGGGACGAGTTCGCCGCCGATGGCGCGCCGCCGCTCGATTTCGTTTTCACCGTTTGTGACAATACGGCGGGCGAGACCTGCCCGGTGTGGCCCGGGCAGCCGATGACCGCGCATTGGGGGATCGAAGACCCCGCGGCGGCCGTCGAGCATCAGCAACAGGCCTTCCGCAACGCCTATTATGCGCTCCGACGGCGGATCGAATTGTTCCTTGCGTTGCCCATGCAGAGCATCGACGAACTCAGCCTTCAGACGAGGCTCCGGGAGATCGGCAGGACCGGCGATCAGGATGCTGCCTGATCCGCCGCCGCTTGGGCGGCGCATCGCTGCGGAAGGGCTTGGGGCGTTCTTCCTGTTTGCCTGCGTGATCGGCTCGGGCATCATGGCCCAGAACCTGTCCGACGGAAATGTCGCGATCGCCTTGCTCGGCAACACGCTCGCCACCGGCGCGATCTTGTTCGTGCTGATCACAATGCTGGGACCCATCTCGGGGGCCCATATGAACCCGGCGGTGAGCCTGGTCGCCGCTGCACGTGGCGAGCTCCTCTGGGGCGATGCCGGCGCCTACATCGCTGCCCAGCTCGCGTTCGGGATCCTTGGCGCCGTCGCCGCGCACCTCATGTTCGATCTGCCGCTGCTGCAGCTGTCGGAGAAATCCCGGACCGGAATCGGACAGTGGACCGGCGAGGCGATCGCCGCCTTCGGCCTTGTCCTGACGATCCTTGGAACGGTCCGCTTCCGGCGAGAATGGGTGGCGCCCAGCGTCGCTCTCTACATCACCGCGGCCTACTGGTTCACTTCGTCGACCAGCTTCGCCAATCCGGCGATCACCGTCGCTCGGAGCCTGTCAAACACGTTCGCGGGTATAGCTCCGGCGGACGTGCTCCCGTTCATTGCGGCCCAGCTCCTCGGAGCCTCGCTCGCGGCGATCACGGCCAAGTTCTTGTTCCCGACAAGCAATACTTAAGCTCGTACCTAACTGTCTTGACTCGCTCGGCGCGACTAGATAGTTAAGCGTGTGCTTAACGATTCGCCTCTCGACCGCACCTTTCAGGCGCTCGCCGACCCGGTTCGGCGCGGGATGCTCTCGCGGCTGGGCCGCGGGCCGGCATCGGTATCGGAGCTGGCGAAGCCGTTCAGCATCAGCCTGCCCGCGGTGCTTCAGCATCTGCAGGCGCTGGAATCGAGCGGGCTTGTCCGTTCGGAAAAGAAGGGCCGCGTGCGCACCGTTCGGCTGGAGCCGAGCGCGCTCGGCGCGGCCGAAAGCTGGATCGCCGAGCGGCGCGCCGAGTGGGAAGCGCAGCTCGACCGGTTCGAAGACTATCTTTCGAAGCTGAAGAACGGAGAGAATGAATGGCCGAGACTCTAGACCTTATCCTCGAGCGCACGCTCGACGCGCCGGTCGACCTGGTGTGGAAGGCGTACACCGACCCGCAGCACCTCAAGCAATGGTTCGCGCCGAAGCCCTATGAAGTCTCCGAGTGCGAGCTGGACCTGAAGCCCGGCGGCATCTTCCGCATCCGCATGGTCGGGCCCGACGGCTTCGACACCGGCCACGGCAATGCCGGCTGCGTCCTGGAAGTGGTCGAGGGCAAGAAGCTGGCGTGGACCAGCGCGCTCGGCCCCAGCTACCGGCCGGCGGAAATGGGCGAAGGCTGCGAGAGCTTTCCGATGACCGCCATCGTCACCTTCGAGGACGCGGGCAACGGCAAGACCGCCTATAAGGCCGTCGCACTGCACAAGGACGCCAGGGACCGCGCCACTCACGAGCAGATGGGCTTCCAGGATGGTTGGGGCACGACCGCCAATCAGCTCGAAGAACTCGCGAAGGCGCTAAGCGTCAACGCCTGAGGCCGAACGAAATGCGCCGGAGTCTTTCGACCCCGGCGCATCATTCCACCAACGTGAAATCAGGCGTCAGTAGCCGCGCCAGTTGGCCGTGCGGCGACTGATGTCGATGTCGCGGATCCGGCCGTCGTAGCGGACTTCACAGCTCCAGCTCAGGTCAGCCCCGGCATTGTAGCCGTAGCTGCCGTAGTCGCGGCGACCGTAGCCGTCGTAGCCCTGGTAGCCCGAGCTCGCGACGCCGCGGACCTTCAGCCCGTACGACTTGCGGTCGATGCGGGTGATGCCCTGGACGCGCGCGCCATTGTAGCGGTTGTTGTACCCGTATCCGTACTGGCCCTGGTACGCCACGTTCCCGTAGCCGTAGTAGCCCTGGTAGCCGTTCAGACGGGCGTCGACGGCGCGTGCGCACTGGTCGATCGCCGCACCCTGGTTCGAATACTGGTTGTACCCGTAATTGCCGTACGGATAACGGCCATAGCCCAGGATCTGGCCGATGATCTGGCCGACTGGGTTCTGGTTGCCGTAACCGTACTGACCGTAACCGTAGTTCGGATACGGCTGCGGGTAGTACTGAGCGGCCGCGGGGGCCGCACTCGCAAGCGCAGCAAGACCGATGCCGCCGGCGAGAATCTTC
>DASUVP010000172.1:0-2160 GCA_036378895.1 Sphingomicrobium sp. | reverse complement strand
CTGAACATGTGCATCGAGCCGCCCTTGCCCTTGGAAATGCCGGCGGCGCGCCCGGTGAGCTCGGCCATGATCACCTTCGGGTCGATGCCGTAGGCAAGCATGTGCCCGTGATCGCGATAGCCGGTGATGACGCTGTCCTTGCCTACCGTCATCGCCGATTGAAGGCCGACGGCGACCGCCTCCTGGCCGATGTAGAGGTGGCAAAAGCCGCCGATCAGCCCGAGGCCGTAAAGCTGCCCGGCGCGCTCCTCGAAGCGGCGGATGAGCAGCATCTCGCGGTAGAACTGCAGCAGCTCGTCGCGCTTGGCTTCGTATCTCTTCGGTTCTGGTGGGCGTTCCCTGTTGGGTATCGGAGGTGCTGCGCCGGCAGCGGCTTTTGTTTTCGCGGAACGCGCCACGTCTGTCCCTCTTTTATCGCGCGGATTTCAATGAGCGGCGCGTCTATAGGTTGCACCGCGCCGGGGCAATGGGAGCCGTAGCGTCAGTCGCCTGCAACGAAAGCCGTAATACGCCATTGGCCGTCGCGTCGCCCGAAGACGATGCGATAGTCGAGCAAGTTGCGCGCTTGCTCCGTCGAGACATATCCGCCGCGTCCCTTTGGCGTGCGCACCTCGATCCAGGAGCCGCCATCGTGCTCCACCTCACCGAGTACCGTCCACGCCGGCAGCCGCATCTTCGGCTGCGACTGCGCATTCGGCTTGCTGCGAAGGACAGCGCCGGGAAGAGACACCCAGGTCGAAAAGCCATCCAGATCGTCGCCGATAACGAACATCCCGGGGATCGCCTTGTAGGGCTTCCCCTCCTCATCCGTTGCCTGCGCACACCCGAGGCGAAGCGCTCTTCCAAGCTCGCTCCACAGCAGCTCGCGATCCTGCTCGGACGCGGTCCAATAGTCGCTGAACCGCTCTCTTCCGGAGGCACCTCCGAAGCTTACCCTGACGTCATCGGACATGAGCGCCAGCAAGCCGTCGAGGTCGCGCTTGTCGACCGCTTTCTGAAGCTGCGCGCGAAGGCGGCTGAACTCAGCATCTCCCCGGCATCGATCGACGGGTGGCAGGCTGACGGGGGCCGCGACGGCCATAGCGAATGCGATGGTAAGCACTAGTCGAGCGGTACGATGACCTCATCGGGCCGCACCAGGCCGAGGTCGCGGCGGACGAGCTCGTCGGCCATGTCCGGATCCGCCTTACGCGGGTCCAGCAGCGCCGAGCGGTGCCGAAGCTGCACCTTCTCAGCCTCCAGCTTGGCAAGCTCGAACTTCCGCGTCTGCAGGTCGCGATGATATCCGCCCCAGGCCAGCAGGCCATTGGGCCCGGCGACTGCGTAACCGGCGAAATTCCCGACGATGATGAGCGCAAGCGCGGGCCAGAAAACCCGACGCATCAGACCGAAGCTGCGAGCACCACCCCCCATGGGATTCTTAAGAATCACGAAGCCCTCATGAAGGCAAGGGAAAATAGTCCTTTGGTGGATAATCCTGTGGATTAGGCGGGCTTGTATGCTTTCAGTGCTCCAATCCCCGGATAACGCGCTGTACCGCCAAGCTCTTCCTCGATCCGCAGCAGTTGATTGTACTTGGCCGTGCGGTCGGAGCGCGCGAGGCTGCCCGTCTTGATCTGCCCGCAGGCCAAAGCGACCGCGAGATCGGCGATGGTGGAATCCTCGGTTTCGCCCGACCGGTGCGACATGACCGCCGTATAGCCCGACGCCTGTGCGAGCCGGACGGCGTTGATCGTCTCGGTCAGCGTGCCGATCTGGTTGACCTTGATCAGGATCGAATTTGCAATCCCGTTTTCAATGCCTTGCGCCAGCCTCTTCTCATTAGTCACGAAGAGGTCGTCGCCGACGAGCTGGACGCGGTTGCCGATCAGGTCGGTCAGCGCTTTCCAGCCTTCCATGTCGTCCTCGCCCATTCCGTCCTCGATCGAAGCAATCGGATAGGCATTCGCCAATTCCGTAAGGTAAGCCGCCATTTCGGCCGGTGAGAGGCCTCTTCCCTCGCCTTCCAGCTCATATTTTCCGTTCTTGAAGAACTCCGTCGCGGCGCAGTCGAGAGCGATCACGACGTCGCTTCCGGCCTTGTATCCCGCCGATTCCACCGACCTGAGGATAAAATCGAGCGCCTCGCGCGCCGAAGCGATGTTCGGAGCGAACCCGCCC
>DASUVP010000171.1:0-2067 GCA_036378895.1 Sphingomicrobium sp. | reverse complement strand
TTTTCGAACAGGTCGATGGTCTGCTGGAACAGCCGCCGCAGTTCGACCACTTCCGTCACCAGCTCGTCGGGGAAGCGGTGGGTTTCGATGCACAGCCGCGCGGTGGTCTCGATCAGCTCGGCCAGGGTGGCCAGCGGTTCGGCGCCGAACTGGCGCGCTTCGCCCTTGAGCGTGTGCGCCGGGATCACCAGCGCGGTGGCGTTGCCGTCGTGCATCGCCTGCTCGATCTGGGCGACCGATTTGATGCCGTCTTCGCGAAAATAGCTGAGGATGCGGATGAACCCCGGCCCGAGCTCGGCGCGGCTCCGCTCGAAATGCACCCAATCGACGATTTTCAGCTCGTCGTCGCTCATCTTGTTCCCCGTGGCCACTTCGGCTCGGGATAGACCACAAAGAGTAAAATTAGCCTTAGCGGTCTCGGCTGTATGGATTCTTCGGAGCGCGGAACGTCAGCCGCATTGGAACCGGTCCAAGCTTCAGGTCGCGCCGCATCGAGTTGAGCAAATAGCGCCGATAGCTGTCAGGCAGGTGATCGACGCGGGTCCCGAACACGACGAAAGTCGGCGGGCGGGTCTTCACCTGGGTGATGTAGCGCAGCTTGATCCGCCGTCCGCTCGGCGCCGGGGGCGGGTTGGCCTCGACCGCATCCGCGAACCAGCGGTTGAGCTCTCCAGTCGCGATCCGCCGCGACCAGGACTCACGAAGCTCGAACGCGACCTTGAGGACATCGTCGACGCCCTTGCCCGTCTTCGCCGAGATGGCGAGCACCGGAACGCCCTTGAGCTGCGAAAGCCCTTCCTCGAGTGCCGCCTTCACCCCGTTGAACAGCGACGAGGCATGTTCCGCAACGTCCCATTTATTGAGAGCGATGATGAGAGCCCTGCCCTCCTCGATCACATGGTCGGCGATGCGCAAGTCCTGAGCTTCCAGCCCGCGCGTCGCGTCCAGCAGAAGGACGACCACTTCGGCATGCTCGATGGAGCGGCGGGTATCCGCTCCGGAAAGCTTCTCGAGCTTGTCCTCGATCTTCGCCCGCTTCCGCAGACCCGCGGTGTCCACCAGCCGCACCGGCCGCCCGTTCCACTCCCAGTCGAGCGTAATGGAGTCGCGGGTGATTCCGGCCTCGGGACCGGTGATCATCCGCTCCTCGCCGACCATCCGGTTGACCAGGGTCGACTTGCCAGCGTTGGGCCGGCCGACGATGGCGAGCTTCAGCGGCGCATGCTCGTTGTCATGGCCTTCTTCCAGTTCTTCGGCTTCAGTCTCGAAATGCTCGTGCTCGACGTGCGGACGGAGCATCTCGAACAGGTCCACGACGCCCTCTCCATGCTCGGCGCTGATCGCGATCGGATCGCCAAGCCCGAGCGCATAGGCTTCCAGCCTTCCATTCTCGCCGGCCCGGCCTTCCGCCTTGTTGGCGGCGACTACGACCGGCGTCTTCCCGGCGCGGAGCCAGCGGCCGATTTCCTCGTCCAGCGGGGTCAGGCCCTCGCGGCCATCGATCAGAAACAGCGCGACGTCGGCATCACGCACGGCAGCTTCCGTTTGCTGGCGCATGCGGCCCGGCAGAGTTTGCGGGTCCTCGTCCTCGTAGCCGGCCGTATCGATCACGCGGAATTCCAGCCCGACAAGCCTCGCCTCGCCCTCGCGGCGGTCGCGGGTCACCCCGGGACGATCGTCCACCAGCGCCAGCTTCTTGCCGACGAGACGGTTGAACAGGGTCGACTTTCCCACATTGGGTCGTCCGACGATCGCTACGGTGGGGAGGCTGGGCATTAGGGGTCGGTTAGCGGATGAATCTGCATATGCGAAGGCACGTGGTAGAACACCGATTCGTGTGTGTAACGGAACGAGTTGGCGGCGAGCGTATTGAATCGCCCGTTCCAAAGCTCGGGAGCATGTAAGAATGCCGTCGCGACCCGCATGGAGAGGGCAGATCAGACTCGCCTTGGTCTCGATCCCCGTCGAGATCTATCCGGCTACCAAGAGCGGTGCCCAGATCCAGTTTCACCAGGTGCACGAGCCTTCGGGCAAGCGCATCAAATATGAAAAGGTCGTGCCGGGCAT
>DASUVP010000170.1:0-4603 GCA_036378895.1 Sphingomicrobium sp. | reverse complement strand
CTTCACTTCGACTTCCTGCGAAGTGGAGACGATCTTGCCCGGGTGGACGTTCTTCTTGGTCCAGCTCATCTCGGACACGTGGACGAGGCCCTCGATGCCCGCTTCCAGCTCCACGAAGGCGCCATATTCGGTGATGTTCGTGACCCGGCCCTGGAACACGCCCTCGACCGGATATTTGGCCGCTGCGCCTTCCCACGGATCGGTCTCGAGCTGCTTCATGCCGAGGCTGATGCGCTGCGTCTCACGGTTGATGCGGATGATCTGCACCTTCACCGTGTCCCCGATGTTCAGCACCTCGCTCGGGTGGTTGACGCGCTTGTAGCTGATGTCGGTGACGTGCAGCAGGCCGTCGATTCCGCCGAGGTCCACGAACGCACCATAGTCGGTGATGTTCTTGACCACGCCGTCGATGACCTGGCCCTCGGCCAGCGACTGGATGAGGCCGCTGCGCTGCTCGGCGCGGGTCTCTTCGAGGATGGCGCGGCGCGACACGACGATATTGCCGCGGCGGCGGTCCATTTTGAGGATCTGGAACGGCTGCGGAATCTCCATCAGGGGGCCGACGTCGCGGACCGGGCGGATGTCCACCTGGCTGCCGGGCAGGAAGGCCACGGCGCCGCCGAGGTCGACGGTGAAGCCGCCCTTCACGCGGCCGAAGATCACGCCTTCGACGCGGTTGCCGGCTTCGAATTCCTTTTCGAGCTTGTCCCAGGCGGCCTCGCGGCGGGCGCGGTCGCGCGACAGCATCGCTTCGCCCTGCGAATTCTCGACGCGGTCGACGAAGACTTCGACCGTGTCGCCGACCGAAATTTCAGCCTTCTGGCCCGGCGCTGCGAACTCGCGCAGCGGCACTCGGCCTTCGGACTTCAGGCCCACGTCGATCACCGCAAGGTCGTTCTCGATCGCGGTCACCGTGCCCTTGACGACCTTGCCCTCGAAAGCCTCGTTTTCTCCGCCGAGCGACTTGTTGAGGAGCTCCGCGAAATCGTCGCGGGTCGGAAATGTCGTGGTTGCCATAAAGTCTGTAGTCTCTCTGTCTTTCGGGCCTGCCGCGTGGCCGCCACCATGGCGAGCCTTCACATGCGGACCTGGTCACATGCACTGCCGCAGCGGCACCATGCCGAAGCGGCGTCCTTGGGGTGGGTCTCCTCGCGAACAGCCCCCATGACAAAAAGCGCGTTCCGGTGCCGGTCTCTTCCGGTACACCGTACGCGCTCGCCAATGAGACGGGCTGTCCAGAGGGGATATGCCGCCTGCTGGACGTTGGGGGCTTTAGTCTAGAGGGGAAGAGAGGGCAAGGTGCGAGAAGTCGGAGCGGACCCCCTTGCGCGCTGCGGCCCGAAAATGCCACGGTTATAAGGCTCGGGGGAAGGGACTGTCGGTGGAATCGTATCTTCAGCACGCGTTTGACGCGGGCCAATTGGCGATTGAAAAGCCCGGTCGTGGCGAACGGATCCGATACGTTGCGGTGGATCGGACCGAGAGCTGGAGCGACCCCGAGGAAAAAGTTCGCGCGCGCGCCTACGCGCGTTGAGGGGTGAACTTAGCGAACTTCCGCGCCTCGCTGAAACCGCGCGGCAGAGTCAATTTGGTCAACTTCCCATCGGGAGAAATCCTACATCGTCTTGGGTCAGGGTAGGATGTCGCCCCTTCAGAGTCTTGCCAAAGGTGAGATTAACCGATTCAACCGTTTCGTGCGTTAGGCACATCAGGGTCGCGCCGGTCATCGAGGGGAGCTGGCTTGAAACTGCCGTTGATTGCCGTGGCCGTCGCTGTCGCCGCCGGAAGCGGCGCGTCGTGGGCCGACGCCAAGCTGCCGCCGCTGCGCGATCCTGTCTTCCTCAACATCGGCTTCGTCTGCCAGTGGCAGGACGACTGCATGACCAGGCAGAAGGGGGCGATGAGGAAGGCCCTTTCCTTCACGAAGAAGTCCGACCCGCCGGGCTGGAAGGTGCAATTGTGCAACCGCCGGGCGGTCCAGCGGAGGAGCGGCCGGATCGACTGGGTCAGCTACAACAATTGCATTCGGAGCCCGGCGCTCGCGCCTCGGTCGTCGACCTCCCGCAGCCGGCGCTAAAGTGGTGGATAAGTCGGCCGGATGACGCGAAAAGCAAGAATTCGTTAACCATTTCGGACCGATTCTCAGGCTGTCCGGAGCGGGATGACCTCCGCCTCGGGCTGGAGACATTTTGTGCCGTATTACAGGCTATATTTCCTCGACCGCCGCGGGCGTTTCGGGCGCGTGGAGGGCTTTGCCGCAGCCGACGACGACGTGGCCATCCGTCAGGCCGAAGGTCATGGCGAAACGGTCAAGGAATTGTGGTGCGGCGGGCGCCGCGTGAAGCAGTGGAGCGAAGGCAAGGCGGCCTGAGGCCGGGCGGCCCGCTCTACCAACTGCGGCGGATCCTCGGCTTCGGCTCGGACGCGGCCTCGTCCTCCGGACGTCCCACGTTCCCGTCGCGCTCCTTCATGTCAAGGAAGGTGCGGACCGTGTCGGCAGACAGCGGGCGGCCGAACAGCCATCCCTGCCCTTCGGCGCAGCCATATTTGCCGAGCTCGCTGCGGACCTGCTCCGACTCGATGCCCTCGGCGGTGATCGGCACATTGAGGGTGTGGCCGAGGCTGGTGATGGTGTTGACGATCGCCGCGGTCTGCTCGCTCTTCACGATCGTGCTGATGAAGCTCTTGTCGATCTTGATGCGGTCGACCGGAAGGCTGTTCACCTGCGCGAGCGAGGCATAGCCGGTGCCGAAGTCGTCCAGCGAGATGCTGATCCCGACATTTTTCAGGCTGCCGATCGTCGCCAGCACCTGCTCGCGATCCTCGAGCAGCGACGCCTCGGTGATCTCGACCTCCAGCCGGTTGGGCGGGAAACCGGCCTCGGTGACGAGCTTCATGATTTGCTGGGCAAGATGCGGGTCGCGGAACTGCACCGGCGAGACATTGATCGCGAGTTTGAGGTGCGACGGCCACGCCCGCGCTTCCTTGAGCGCCTGCTCGACCACGATGATGGTCAGCGGGCCGATGAGGCCGGTCTTCTCGGCCGCGTCTATGAACGCCTCGGCCTCGAGGAAGCCCCGGGTCGGGGAGCGCCAGCGGGCAAGCGCCTCGAACCCGACCAGCTCGCGCGAGGTGAGGTCGATGAGCGGCTGGAAGAAGGGAATGAACTCGCCATTCTCGATGCCGCTGCGGATATCCTCTTCGAGCTTCACGCGGTCGGTCAGCTCGCGCTCCAGCTCCGGATCGAACCAGGCGAAGCAGTTCCGCCCAGCACGCTTGGCGGCGTAAAGCGCGAAATCGCTTTCGCGAAGCACGTCCTCGGCGCTCTCCAGCCGGCGCACGTTGGCAAGCCCGATCGACGCCGAGATGAAGGCCTGGACGTTGCCGAGGTCGACCGGCTTGGCGAGCTTCGACAGGATCGAATGGGCGATGCGCTCGGCCTCCTTCGGCGAGGCTCCCTCGAGGAACACCGCAAACTCGTCGCCGCCGATGCGGGCGCAGCAGCTGCCCTCGGGGCAGTGTTCGACGAGCGTGTCGGCGACCTGCTTCAGAAGCTTGTCGCCGGCGAGGTGGCCGTGAAGATCGTTGACGCGCTTGAAATGGTCGAGGTCGACGAGGAGCAGAACGCCCGAACTCTTGGCCTGGAGCGACTCGCACAAGGCGCGCATCAGTTCGCGGCGGTTGGCAAGGCCCGTCGCAGGGTCGGTGTTGGCGTTGCGCTCGGCCAGTCGCTCTGCCCTGTCATAGGCGTCGAGGGCCTCGCGCAGATCCTTCGAACGGCGCCAGCCGAACAGGATGATCGCAATGTTGAGCAGGAACGCAACGGACAGGGTCGTGTCGTCAGCCTCGAGCGGCATGCGGGCAAAGGCCGTCGGCAGCACCTGGCTGCCGAGCGCAACAAAGAGGATGATCGCTGCGACGGTCGCGCAGGTCGTGATCAGATGGCTGCTTGCGATCCTCACAGCCTTGCTCCTCGAATCCGCCACCTAACGCCCTCTTCACCGGTCCACACGCCCGCAACTAACAAAGATAAGTGAAAAATCTGCTACTTGGCTGATAGGCATTTTCCTATTGCACATAGGGAACAAATAGGGAACAAGGGCCTTGCGGAGTCGAATTTCGCTCTATCAGGAGACCCGCCGTGCTCGTTCTCGATCCTGCCGCTTTGTTGGCGATAGCTGCCGTAATCAGCAGCGTTTCGGCGCTCGTCTGGGCATTCCGACGAAAGCCCTAGCGGACCCGTCAGCGCTGGGCGCGGCCGGCCATGATGTCGCTGATTTCCTTGAGGCGCGCGAGATAGGCGGTGGTCATGCAGTTCGGCGAGCCGCAGGCTTCGCGCCGGTCGTTGAACCGCTGGCGGCTACCCAAAAGGGCGGCGCGTTTCTTCTCGTCGGCCTGGTCCCACGACTGGCGATAAAGCAAGGCCAGTTGGCGGTCGAGCGACGACAGATTGCCGCTGGCGCAGATCATCTGGTCCGCCCGGTTCGCCAGCCGGGCACAACCAGTCGGTGCCTGCGCGACCTGCACGGGTTTCGCAGCAGATGCCTTGCGAGCAGCAGCCTTCGCCACCGGCTCCGGTGGCTTGCGGACGACGGCAGCGATC
>DASUVP010000169.1:0-6214 GCA_036378895.1 Sphingomicrobium sp. | reverse complement strand
TTTCACTTCGCTGAGCACGTCCTGGCCGCGGCGGACTATGGTGGTGAAATAGGCGCGGGCACCTTCGACCTTCTCCGCGATCACCTCGGCGACGACATTGTCCTGGAGGAAGGTCGGTTTGCGGTAGGAGATCTCGTGCTTGAGCGCGACCCACAGGTGCTTTGCTACCGCGTCCGGCGGAGCGACGCTCTTCCAATAGTCAATCACCGCCTCCTGCACCCACTTGAGGTACACGCTGTTGTTGACGTGACCCATGTGGTCGATGTCGGCCGGGTCGATTGCGACGGGGTGACGGAACATGTGCAAGCTCGTGCTCATGGGAAGAAACTCCCATTAGCTTACAAGTGTGTCAATTAACCCTTGGTTCCGCCGGGCCTCAAAAATAGGGCGGCCGGTCGAGACCGGCAGTGCTCTTCGTAAAGATCTCGCAGCCATCCTCGGTAATCCCGATCGAATGCTCGAACTGGGCAGACAGCGAGCGGTCGCGCGTAACCGCCGTCCAGCCGTCGTCGAGAAGCTTCACGTCGGGGCGCCCGATGTTGATCATTGGCTCCACGGTGAAGAACATTCCCGGGCGGAGTTCGGGACCCGTCCCGGGGCGGCCGGCGTGGACGACCTCGGGGCTGTCGTGGAACAGGCGGCCGACCCCGTGGCCGCAGAAGTCGCGAACGACAGTGTAGCGGCTCGCCTCGGCATGGCGCTGGATCGCGGCCGCAATGTCGCCCAGCCGGTTGCCCGGCTTCGCCTGCTCGAGCCCGATCATCAGGCACTCGTAGGTGACGTCCACCAGCTTGCGCGCCTTGATGCCGACGTCCCCGACCATGAACATCCGGCTCGTGTCGCCGTGCCAGCCGTCGACGATGGGCGTCACGTCGATGTTGACGATATCGCCGTCCCTCAGCGTCCGGTCGCCGGGGATGCCGTGGCAAACGACATGGTTGATCGAAGTGCAGCAGCTCTTCGTATAGCCGCGGTAGCCGAGCGTCGCGGGAACGGCGCCCTCGCGGAGCATGTGCGCCCGAACGATGTCGTCGAGCTCCTCGGTGGAGACTCCGGGGACGACGTGCGGAACGAGCCCGTCGAGGATCTCGGCCGCCAGGCGGCCGGCGCGGCGCATGCCTTCGAAGCCTTCCGGCCCGTGCAGCTTGATCACACCGTTGCGGGCTTCGACCCGGTCCGCGGCATCGACGGTGATATATTCGGTCATTCTCTACACATAGGCGCGCCGGGCCGAATTTGCACCCGTCGAAGCCGCTTTGAAATTGTGATGCAACGTCGCGTAAGGGGCGGACATGGCTGACGAGAAGGTCTGGACCGCTGCGCTATTGGTGATCGGCGACGAGATCCTGTCCGGGCGGACGCAGGACAAGAATGTCGCCCAGGTCGCCGAATGGCTGAACCGGCAGGGCATTCGCCTGGAAGAGGTGCGGATTGTCCCCGACAGCGAGAGCCGGATTGCCGGATCCGTGAACGAGTTGCGGCAAAGCTACGACTACCTGTTCACGACGGGCGGGATCGGCCCGACTCACGACGACATCACGGTGGACTCGATCGCGACCGCGTTCGGCGTGCCCGTTGTGATCCACCCAAAGGCCCGCAAGATCCTGGAGCAATATTATTCGAGCCGCGGCGGGGTGACCGATGCGCGCCTGCGCATGGCGCGAGTCCCGGAAGGCGCGGAGTTGATTCCCAACCCGACGTCCGGAGCGCCCGGCGTCAGAATGGACAATGTCTACATCATGGCCGGCGTGCCAGGCATCGCCGCCGCAATGCTTGCCGCGCTCGACGGGAAGCTTCAGGGCGGACGGCCGATGATCTCGGCCACGATCGGCGCCTATGCCGCAGAGAGCGAGGTCGCCGACCTGCTGCGCGAGGCTGAAGCGGCTCACGAAGGCGTTGCGATCGGCAGCTATCCCTTCTTCAAGGACGGACGCTACGGCGCGAACTTCGTCCTGCGATCCGAATATCCGGAGCTCGTCGAAGAGAGTGCGGCGGATCTGGAGCGGCGATTGTCGGACGCCGGCATCGAGCCCTTCCCCGGCGGCATTTGACGTCCGCTATTTCAAGCAGGCCAGCGAGTCGGTAGGTTCCGCGCTTACGGGGGCGCGGTTCATGTCGGACGTTGACGGCCAGTCGGCGATATTCCTGAGCTATGCTCATGCCGACAAAGCGCGCGCGCAGCGGCTCGCGGCCGCGCTCGAACAAGCCGGCTATACCGTCTGGTGGGACGCGCTGATCGAAGGCGGGTCGCGGTTCACGCAGTCGATCGACGAGGCGCTTGAGCGGGCCGACGCGGTCATCGTCCTCTGGTCCAGGAGCGCGGTCGACTCCGACTGGGTCAGGGATGAAGCCTCCATCGCGCGCGACCGGCGGCGGCTGGTGCCCGTCTCGCTCGACGGATGCACGCCGCCGCTAGGCTTTCGGCAATACCAGACCATCAACTTCGCGCACGAGCGTGGACGGGCGCAGGCGGCCGAGTTCCAGTCGGTCCTGCGTGCGGTCGAAGTGGCGATCAACCAGGCGCCCGCAAAGCCAGGACCAGTCTCGGACGCGCCGCTGTCGCGCAGGATGGCGCTGGCTTTGGCCGGGGGTGCGACGGTCGCGGCAATCGGCGGCGTCGCGACCTGGCGTGGCGATCTGCTGAGCGGCGGGCGGACCGAGGGCAGCCTGGCCGTTCTTGGTTTCAAGAACCTGTCGGGCGATCCGTCGCAAGATTATCTTTCCGCCGGGCTGACCGAGCAGGTGCGGACCGCGCTCAGTCGCGTCCCCGCCCTCAAGGTGCTCGCCGCGACGTCTTCCGAGGCCGGCAAGAGCGCGGGTGGGCCCAAGGAAATCGCCGGAAAGCTCGGCGTCGAGAATTTGCTCGACGGGTCGATCCAGCGCCTCGGCGAGCGCGTGCGGGTTGCAGTGACCCTGACCGACGGGCGGACCGGCTTCGCCAAATGGTCGCAGAGCCTCGACCGACAGCTCACGGATATCTTCGCCTTTCAAAGCGAAATCGCTCGCCTCGTCGCGGGAGCCATGTCGGTGCAGATGGCGACCGACGAGCCGGTGACCGGAGGCACCAGGAACGTTCGTGCCTATGAGGAATATCTCAAGGGCCGGGCGCTCTATCTCGCGGCCAAGGACGAGGCCAGCGACCGGCAGGCGATGGCGCATTACGAGGTGGCGCTCGGCGCCGACCCGAACTTCGCCTTGGCCCATGCGGCCCTGTCGAGGGTGCTTGCATCGCTGGCGGCAAGCCGCGCCGATTCTTCGGAGCTCAAGGGCCTCTACGACCGGGCCATCGATGAGGCGAACAAGGCTGTACAGATCGCGCCGAAATTGGCGGAAGGACAACTGGCCCTAGGATACGCTTTGTTTTCGGGACGGCTCGACATGAAGGCGGCCCGGCCGGCCTACGACAAGGCGGCGAAGTTCGGCGCGGGCGACGCCGACATTCTCCTGCTCTACGGCCTTTTCGTTGTCCGGCTGCGGCGCTTCGTGGAGGCCCGCGACACGATCGGCCGGGCGCTCGCGCTCGATCCCCTCAATCCGCGAACCTGGCGCGCAGCGGGAATGATAGACCTCTACTCCGGCCGGCCGCGCGAGGCGGTGCCGCGCCTGGATCGCGCTCTGGCGCTCAACCCGTCGATGTCCAATGCCCACGCACTGAAGGGCTATGCCCTGATCCTGCTCGGGCAATGGGATGAGGCCAGAAAAGCGCTCGACCGAGAGCCTACTCCCATGTTTCGCCTGGCGGGGCTGGCGATCCTCGCAGGCAAGATCGCGGACCCGGCGCTCGCCCAGAGCAGCTTCGACGAGCTGGTGGCCGAAGAAGGCGATGCGGCCTTGTATCAACAAGCTCAGGTGCTCGCGCAGTCGGGACGGAGCAGCGAAGCGCTCGATCGCTTGGAGCGAGCGCGGATCGTCGGTGATGCCGGACTTACCGCTCTCGCCACCGATCCTTTCATGGCCCCGCTGGCGAAGGAGCCGCGTTACCGGGCGTTGGTCAGGTCGATCGGATTTGCGTGAGCCGGGCAGTCCGTGCGATTTTACGCCTCCACCAGCAAGGAGGCCGAACATGTTGACCGAGTGGACCGGGCCCGGCCCGGAAGACGACGAGGAAGACCAGGGCGATTCGGACGACCGCGGCGATCCCGGCGATCGTGGCGATCCAGGCGACCGCGGCGATCCGGGTGATCGCGGCGATCCGGGCGATCGTTAACGAAGCTCGCTGACAGACGGGTCGCTCGCCATCGCGCGGGCGACCCAGTCGCGAAAGTGGACATTGTCGATGCGCAAGTAGACGCCCGCGCCATCGGGCCGGTAACAGCCCTCTCCCCAGTTCACGATACCGACCAGCTGCGGCTCATCCCCTTCCAGAATTAGCGGGCCGCCGCTGTCGCCGGTGCAGGTGTCGGCATCATCGCCGGGCGTCCGGCCAGTGGCGCAAAGCTGATACTCGGGGACATTCTGATATTGCTCGTAATCGGCGCAATTGACCGTCTTCAAGTCGACCGCCGTCAATTCGGCCTCGAAGCCTGAGCCCTTCTGTTCATCAAGTTGGCCCCATCCGGTCGCATAGACATCAACACCCGCTTGGAGCGGCGGCCCGTCGTAGAGCGGGACGGGAGCAATCGGGCCGGCATTGATCGGGTTGGTTTCCGCATCTGCGACGAAATGCACGAGAGCAATGTCGTAGGCATGCTGCTGCTGGTTCCAGTCGGCGTGCCGGACCATTCGATCGATCCTAAAGGTCACGCCTTCATCGTTATCGATATAATCCGCGCCCAGCCGCACGCGATGGCCGTTATCGATCCGTGCCTGGTTGATGCAGTGCGCGGCGGTCAGCACCCAGCCCTGAGCGATCAGGCTGCCTCCGCACTTGTGTGCGAGATCCCAACCGTCGCGGCCGCTTTCCATGTCTTCCTCGGTCCAGATCGGACGGCCGCTGTATATTTGCACCTGCCACGGCGTTGCACCGGTCGTGCCTTCTTGTTGCTCGGTCTGCTCCTGTTGTCCGCCGGAGGCTTCGGCCTCCTGAACGAAAAGCGCGACGGCGGCGAGAAGAAGCATCATTGGCAGTCCCCCGACTTGGCTCCGTCGCCCCGCCCTTAGGCGTGCGCTCCAAAAACCAGCATACCCCCGGCATGTCGGTTTTGGAGCGGGTAACGGGAATCGAACCCGTGCGTTCAGCTTGGGAAGCTGACAGGCTACCATTACATCATACCCGCTCGGGCGCCTTCCGAATTAGGTCTTGCCTCCCGGACCGTCAACGCGCTCTACAACTGTCGTCGTGGGGGAAAGCCATCAGCAACCCTTGAAGGTCGACGCGCAGGACCTGGCCGGGCGCCGCCTGCGCTACTTCGACTTCGTGATGTTGGCGTTCGTCACCATCCTGCTGCTGTCGAACGTCCTTGGCGCGGGCAAGGTCGCCCAGGTCCGATTGCCGGGGATCGGCGACTGGCCGTTCGGCGCCGGGATCCTCTTCTTCCCCCTGTCCTACGTGATCGGCGACGTGCTGACCGAGGTTTACGGCTATGCCCGGGCCCGGCGCTGCATCTGGGCAGGCACCGCCGCGCTTTTGTTCATGGCGTTCATGGCGATGGTCGTGGTCGCGCTTCCACCCGCGCCGGACTGGGGCGGCCAGGCCGCCTACGAGCAGGTGTTCGGGCAGGTCCCGCGCATCGTCTTCGCATCGATCCTCGCCTTCTGGGCGGGCGAATTCGCGAACAGCGTCGTGCTCGCCAAGATGAAGGTCTGGTCCAGGGGACGGCACCTGTGGACCCGGACCATCGGCAGCACCGTCGTCGGCCAGGGCATCGACAGCCTCATCTTCTACCCGCTTGCCTTCTGGGGCGCCGCGGGCTGGACCAACGACCTCGTCATCAAGGTGCTTTTGACGCAGTGGGCGCTGAAGGTCGCCTGGGAAGCGCTGCTGACACCGGCCACCTACGCCGCGGTCGGCTTCCTGAAGCGGCGCGAAGGCGTGGATGTCTTTGACGAACAGACCGATTTCAGTCCGTTTCACGCCAAGATTTAACTTTTGTTAGAGTTGATAGTGCCTGTATCCTTCGCCTGTATCTCGCGCGTGCCTCCGAAAGGTCGAGCCCGTGGACAGAAACATCGCCGCAACTCCCAAGCCCAACGAGCCGAGAGAAAGACGAAGCGCTCGGACGCCCTTGCAGGCGGAAGTCCAGCTGCGCCGAAGCGGGCACCATCATTACATGGT
>DASUVP010000168.1:0-12936 GCA_036378895.1 Sphingomicrobium sp. | reverse complement strand
GATTGGATGCTTTTCGAGAAGAGTCGCGCCGAGCTTGGCGCGGGCTTCATCCGCATCCTGAGTTATTTCCGCGAAGACGGGGCGAAGTCGGTCGCACAGATCGAAGAGGCGATGCACGACCAGAACACGGCCGCGCTCGTGCTCCCTGCTCACACCATCAAGGGCGAGGCCCGCCAGTTCGGCGCCGAGCCGCTGGCGCAGATCGCCGAGCTGATCGAGAGCACTGCGCGCCTTTGCGTTGAGACCCGCCGCTTTCCCGACGAACTCGTGCCTGAGGTTGTCGAATTGCGCCGGCTGTTCAGCCGCACCGTCGATCTGTTCGACAAGGCGACCAATCCTCTGCTGACCCGCTCGCCCCAATCCGGTTTCGGGCGCAAGGTTGGCAATCAGGACTTCGGCCGGATCTAGGCTTCCAACGCGGCTGGTGCGCCAGCTCTTTGCATCGGTTGCAGCTTCAGACGGGCGAGGCTTCGCCACAGCCACTCGAACGGTCCGAAGCGGAAGCGTTCGAGCCACGGCTTCGACCACAGCAGCATGAGCCCCCAGACGATCGGTGGGACGACGTAGATCGCCGCACGATTCCACTGCGCGAACTGGCCGAGGCCCCATCCGTAGAAGATCGCGGTCACGATGATCGACGTCCCCAGATAGTTGGTGAAGGCGGCCCGACCCACGGCGGAAAGACGTTCGGTCAGCCAGCCGCCCGGCTTGAGCGCAAGGATGACCAGTGCCGCGTAGCCCAGGGTCCCGAGGATCCGGAACGGCGCGCTTGCAACGATCGACGCGAAGAAGACCCAGCGCTGGTCGAAGCCCTGCGCGATCGTGTTGAGACCGAGCAGGAGATAGGCCGTCCAAGCCAGGCCAAGCCCGATGATCGCGATCCTGCGATAGCTATGGCGCTCCCACGCGCCCGTGATGAAGCCGGATTTGTACGCCCACATGCCGAACAGCATCGCGGTGAGCGTTTCGATCCCCACGACCTTGAGAAAACCGATGGGATCTTCGTGGTCTCCTCGCCAGGCAAACTGCTGGGGCCATGCGCCCTGCATCGCGGCAATTTCGCTGAGGAGCCATTCGCGCGGCGGAATCCCGAAACCCTTCGAAAATTCCGTCCAGGTCGCGACCTGTTCCGGCGAATTCCGCGCAGCGCTTTCCATCATGGCGAAAAGCCCGCCCCCGCTCCAGAACATGGTCAGCGCGAGGCCGACGCAGGCAGCCGCCATGAGCAACTCCGCCCGAAGCCGGGTGAAAATGTAGGCGAAAGCCCCGACGAGGGCATAGTGGGCGAGAATGTCGCCCCACCATATGAGATAGAGGTGTGCGAGGCCGAACAGCAGGAGCACGACCATCCGCGAAAAATGCACCTTGGCCGGGCTTTCGCCCGCCGCGCGCGCCCGCTCGATGACGAGCAGCATCGAGGCCCCGAACAGGAAGGAGAAAAGCCCGCGCATCTTGCCTTCGACGAACACGAAATTCCCCAGCCAGACGGCGATTTCCGGTGCGTCGTGGCCGCCCCACGCCATGGGAGAAAAGTAAGCCGCCCCGGGCAAAGCGAAGGCCGCGATGTTGGCGAGCAATATGCCCATCACCGCGACGCCGCGAACGGCGTCGAGGCTCAGGAACCGGTTGTCGCCCGCCCCCTGCGGCAGCCTATTCCTCCGCCGGCTTCGACTGCAGCTGGATGTAATTCTCCAGACCCATGCGCGCGATCATCTCGAACTGGGTCTCGATGAAGTCGATATGCTTCTCTTCATCGGCGAGGATGCCGCGAGCAAGGTCGCGAGTGACGTAGTCACGAGCCTTTTCGGCGTGGGCGATGAGGTCGCGGTAGAGCTTCGCGCCCTGCTGCTCGGCCTCCATGTCGGCCTTGAGGATCTCCTCGACATTCTCGCCGATGCGAAGCCGGCCGAGCGCCTGAAAGTTGGGCAATCCGTCGAGGAAGAGGATCCGCTCGGCGAGCGAATCCGCATGCTTCATCTCGTCGATCGATTCGTGCCGCTCATATTCGGCGAGGGCCTTCACGCCCCAATTGTCGAGCATGCGATAGTGCAACCAATACTGATTGATCGCGGTCAGCTCTTCCTTGAGCGCCTCGTTGAGAAGCTCGATGACCTTCGGGTCGCCCTTCATACTCGCGCCTCCCTGTTTGGCGCGGTGGCTGTACTCCCGAGATCAAATCTAGGGAAGCCTAAAGATTGGCGGAAAACTGCGAAAAACATGCGACTGAAAGTCAGTCGCAGAAGCAATGTCAGGCGGCGCGGGCGCTTACCAGGCGGAGGCGCGGGGCCTTGCCCCGTTCTTCTTCAATGACTTCCTGCGCATAATCGAGGCAGCAGCCGCACTGCACGTCACAGCCGTGACAGGCATAGGCCGCTTCCGGCGTGACCGCACCGCAGCGAACGGCCTTGCGGACCTCGCTCTCGGTAATGCGGTTGCAGACGCAGACGATCATGGAGATCGATATAATCGATAATGCGAACCATTCGCAAGAGATTAATGGGCTGCCTTCAGCCGGATGTCCCGGGAAGCCGATTGTCTAGCCGTCACATCCAACTCGAAATCTGCTCCAGCGGCTTCTTTCTCAAGGCGTGAACCGGAACGGCGGCATCGCCGGCCGGGAGGCCGACGACAACCACCATCATGGGCTTCTCGCCGGATGGCCGACCGCAAATGTCCCGAAGGAAGCCCATCGGCGAGGGAGTGTGGGTGAGCGTCGCCAGACCCGCCCTGTGGAGCGCGGCGAGCAGGAAACCGCAGGCGATCCCGACGCTTTCCGTCACATAATAATTGGTCTTTTGCTCGCCCGGTTCGATCCCGCCTCGGCGCTGCCCGAAGACCACGATCAGCCAAGGCGCGACGTCAAGATAAGGCTTGTCCTCGTCGGTCCCGAGCGGGCCGAGCGCCTCGAGCCATTCCTGCCCTGCCTTGCCGGAATAGAAGTCCGCTTCCTCTTTCTCCGCCTCAATCCGGATGCGGTGTTTGAGCTCCGCGCTGGAGACGACCGTGAAATGCCAGGGTTGATGGTTCGCACCGGAAGGGGCGGTCCCAGCGGCAATGATCGCCTCCTTGATCACTTCTCGCGGGACCGACTTATCCGAGAACATTCGGCAGCTCCGGCGCGTCGCAATCTCCTCGCGGAAGGCGCGCGCCCGGGCGATACGCTCTTCGTCGGGTAAATCGGGAAGCGCGTCGTAGGGAACGGACGGTATTTGCCTCATAGCGCACGCAGCCTTTTTCGGATCATCAGCTTGAGACCTGACCAGGTCGCGTCGACGGCGCAGACCTTCAGGTCGACTAGCCCCATTGGGAGGCAGACGTCCCGTATAATGTCCTCGGTAATGTCGGTCGGCACTGTCGACGCCTTCTTCGGCCAGCTGACCCAGATGAAGCCGCCGGGGCCGAGCAGGGGCATGAGGTGGTGGAGCTTTGCTTCGAGCTCGCCGCGGGCAGTGACGAAAATGTGCCCGGCGTCGATCGGCGCTTCGGGAGCGTCGAGCAGCTCATACTGCAAGCCTTCCGCCGCGATCTCTTTTTCGACGCCGTCGGGCATGCCGTCGCGCCAGACGCGCATGCCATCCTTGAGCGACAGCTTCCTCGCTAATGGCGTTCCGGAATAGCCGGCGGTCACGCGGTTCGCGGCGTGAGGTAGCGCGCTGCGATCAAAGCGATGGGAATTCCGACCAGAATGATGTGGGCGAACAATTGCGTCGCCATTGCCAGCGGGCTCGGCGGCAGTGGCGTTCCGAAGCGCATCGGCACGACCAGCCAGTTCATCACGACATAGGTCGCAAGGCCGTAGAGCACGCCCCACTGGATCGGCTTCTCGATGAGCGCCCGAATGCGCCCGGCAGCGAGAACGTAGACCGCCGCCATCGTCGCCATCAGCGCGAAGTGGACGGTCAGGCCGAGGATTGCGCCGCTTGCGCCCATCTCGGTCGCCTGCGGGAAAGGGCCGGAGCCGACGTAGCGCAGCATGTTTCCGATTTCGCGACCGAACAGAACCGTAAGGATCATCGCGAACAGGATGTCGAGCGTGCCGGAAACGGCGGTCGCAATGGCGATCGGCTTGAGCATGGAGCCTTCCCAGGTGAGGGCGGCGAAGCTGTTACGCGACCGTACTCAAGTCAAGCGAGTGCCGCGTCGGCTCCCATCAGATTGGGGAAGAAGCCTTCGTGCGCGGCGCGGAGGTCGGCGAGGGTGGCACCAAGCAGCTGGGCGCCCTCGACGCGACCGATATGACGAATACCGCATCCGACTTCATCGAAGCTCTCGTCGCCCCAAGCCAGCTGCCGTTCGAATGCGTCGCGATCCTTCACCGTGATGACGTAGCGACCCTGATCTTCTCCAAACCACCAGGCCGCGGTGGTGAAAGAGTGGTGCGCCTGGACAATCGCGCCTCGGCCACCTGCCAAAGCCATTTCGGCCAATGCGATCGCCAATCCGCCATCCGACACGTCGTGCACGGCGTTGACCAGCCCGAGGGAGATCCACTGGCGCACGTAGAAGCCCGCATTGCTTTCGGCCGAAAGGTCGACAGCAGGCGGCGGGCCTGCTCGCAAGCCTTGGACATGTTCCAGCCACAAGGATTGCCCCAAATGGCCCTCGGTCTTCCCGACGACAAAGATGTGATCGCCGTCATTCTTGAACCCAATCGTCGCCGTCCTCTCCCAATCCTCAAGCAGCCCAACTCCACCAATGGCCGGCGTCGGCAGGATGGCACTTCCGCCGCCCGTCGCCCTGCTTTCGTTGTAGAGGGACACGTTGCCGCTCACGATCGGATAGTCGAGTGCGCGGCACGCCTCTCCCATGCCTTCGAGCGCGCCGACGAGCTGGGCCATGATCTCCGGCCGCTGCGGGTTGCCGAAGTTGAGGCAGTTGGTGATCGCCAGCGGCTTCGCTCCCACAGCGCAGAGGTTGCGGTAGGTCTCGGCAACCGCCTGCTTCCCGCCCTCGACCGGGTCCGCGTAGACGTAGCGCGGCGTGCAGTCGGTGGTGGTAGCCAGCGCTTTCCTCGTTCCGTGCACGCGCACCACGGCGGCATCGCCGCCCGGGCGCTGGACGGTGTCGCCGCCCACCTGGCTGTCATACTGCTCCCAGATCCAGCGGCGGCTGGCGATGTTGGGTGAGGCCATGAGCTTCAGCAGGTCCGCCGCGATGTCCGTGCTTTCCGGGACGTCCTCGAGCGGCTTGATGCCGGCCCAGGCCTTGTACTCGTCCTGGCTGATGTAAGGCCGCTCGTAGCAGGGCGCTTCGTCGGCAAGCGGGCCGAGCGGGATGTCGCAAACGACCTCGCCGTTCCATTCCAGAACCATGTGGCCCGTGTCCGTCACCTCGCCGATGACCGCGAAGTCGAGCTCCCACTTGCGGAAGATCTTCTCTGCCTCGGGCTCGCGGCCGGGCTTCAGCACCATCAGCATGCGCTCCTGGCTTTCGGAGAGCATCATTTCGTAGGGCGTCATGCCCTCTTCGCGACACGGCACCTTGTTCATGTCGAGCCGGATGCCCGCGCCGCCCTTGCTCGCCATCTCGACCGAGGAGGATGTGAGTCCGGCGGCGCCCATGTCCTGAATGGCGACGATCGCGTCGGTCGCCATCAGCTCGAGGCAGGCTTCGATCAGCAGCTTCTCGGTGAAGGGGTCGCCGACCTGCACGGTCGGGCGCTTCTCGTCGCTGTTCTCGTCGAAATCGGCGGATGCCATGGTCGCGCCGTGGATGCCGTCGCGGCCGGTCTTCGAGCCGACGTAGACGATCGGATTCCCGATGCCGGTCGCGGCCGAATAGAAGATCTTGTCCGTCTTCGCGACGCCGACCGTCATCGCGTTGACGAGGATGTTGCCGTCATAGGCAGCGTCGAAATTGACCTCTCCGCCGACCGTCGGCACGCCGACGCAATTGCCGTAGCCCCCGATGCCGTGGACGACGCCCGCGATCAGGTGCCGCATCTTCGGATGGTCGGGCCGCCCGAAGCGAAGGGCATTCATGTTGGCAATGGGGCGCGCGCCCATGGTGAAGACGTCGCGCAGGATGCCGCCCACGCCCGTCGCCGCGCCCTGATAGGGCTCGATATAGGACGGGTGGTTGTGGCTCTCCATCTTGAAGATGGCCGCATCGCCGTCGCCGATGTCGATGACGCCGGCATTCTCGCCCGGTCCCTGGATGACCCACGGCGCCTCGGTCGGAAGCTTCTTCAGGTGGAAGCGCGACGACTTGTAGGAGCAGTGCTCCGACCACATGACCGAGAAGATGCCGAGCTCGACGAGGTTCGGCTCGCGGCCGAGCGCTTTCAGGATGCGCTGATATTCTTCCTCGCTGAGACCATGTTCGGCGACGGTTTCGGACGAGATTCGGCTGGCTTCGAGGACGGTCATCGCCGCGGCCTTAGCCCCGTCTGCGAACGGCGGCTAGCTTGCGACGAACGGCGTTGGCCCGACTCAGGCAACGGCAGTACAAGGCGCGGCGGGTGGGGGACAGGAGACCTCTTATGCCGAAGCCCATTCCTGAAGGCTATCACAGCGTCACGCCCTATCTGGTCGTCGATGACGCGAACGCGGCGATCAAATTCTACGAGCGCGCATTTGGCGCCACCGAGAAGTTCCGCATGCCGATGGGCGACCGGGTCGGCCATGCCGAGCTGCAGATCGGCGACAGCGTGATCATGCTCGCCGACGAATTCCCGGACATGGGTCATCTCGGTCCGAAGAGCCGGGGCGGCCCGACCTCGAGCATCATGCTCTACGTCGAGGACGTGGACACCGCGTTCAACAAGGCGATCAACGCCGGCGCGACCCAGCAGCGGCCGCTGGAGAATCAGTTCTGGGGCGACCGCATGGGCACGCTCCAGGACCCGTTCGGTCACCAGTGGAGCCTCGCCACTCACGTCGAGGAAGTGCCGCCGGAAGAAATGCAGAAGCGGATGGAGCAGTTTGCTTCGAAGCAGAAACAGGCCGAGCCCGCCTGATCCGCAAATAAAAACGGCGCCGGATCGCTCCGGCGCCGCCTTTACAAGTTGATGGTGGCTTAAGCCTTGCAGCTCTGGCCGGTGTAGGTGACCGAAGCTGCCTTCGCGTCACCCTGAAGCGGAGCGCCTTCGCCGAGCGTGACCGTGGTGCCGACCTCGTTGCGGTCCTTCTTCACGCGCGCGGTGCCGTCGGATAGCCAGTCGATGTAGATCAGGCTGTTGTCCTTGCAGCGATAGGCCTTGCTGGCCTGGATCGATGGCGGGAGTGTGACTGTGCCGGCGTTGGCGACGGCGTCCGCCATTGGGTCCGGTCCGGCGGGATCGGAGACGATGGTGTGATCTTCAGCGTTGCAGCCGGCTAGCGCGGCAGCCGCAACCAAGGTCAGTATGGTCAATGGGCGAGTCATAATGTCTGCGCCTTTCACAACGGCTGTAGCAGCGTCAAGACACCAGCTTGCATTGTATCGTGTCGGGTCATAGCTTCCAACCGATGGCCGAACATGCCGGGACGAGTGCGCAGCGCATCCGCATCGGGCTCACCGGCCTCGCCTTCGCCTTCCTCCTCGTGCTCCTCGGATCGGTCGTCAGCCGCTCTCGCGACGACGATCAGCCGCAGCAAAACCAGGCGGAGCTGAACAAGGCAGAACCCGACGAGCCGCTCGCCCAGCTGGGCGTCGCGCCGGGCGGCGAAGCGTCCATGAACAATAGCAGCGAAGAATAGGTGATCGCGATGCGCCGGACGTCGGCGCGGATTCTGGCAATCGGCAGTGCATTGCTGGCGATCGCCGGGGCAGCCGCTCTTGCTCTCGGCGGGCGCGAAAACGACGTCGCCCCGCGGGCAGAGTCGCAGCGGTCGGCGCTGATGCTGCTGACCACTTTGCCGCTGATCTTTCCCGAGGACTTCACACTTTCGGGCGGCGGCTCGAAGGCGCTGGGCGCGATCGAAACGCGCTATCGGGTGATGCCGGTAGCGACGACGGACTCCGCATCGCTGAAGCAAGGCCGATTGCTTCTCATGGCCCATCCTCTGGCCCAGCCGGCCGAAGCGCTCGTCGACCTCGACCGCTGGGTCGAGGACGGCGGCAGAGTCCTGCTACTCGCCGATCCCAGGCTCGAATGGCCGAGCAAGCGGCCGCTCGGCGACAAGCTTCGGCCGCCGCCGCAGTTCGCCGATACCGGTCTGCTAGCCCATTGGGGGCTGCGCCTGGAGGGGCCGGAAAGCGCCGGTCCCGCTCAGCGCAAGCTGGCCGGCCGCGCGGTCCTGACCTCGTCGCCCGGCACGCTCGCCGGCGATTGCCGCATCGAAGAGGGTGGCTTCGTCGCTCGCTGCAATATCGGGAGTGGGCAGGCGGTGATCGTCGCGGATGCCGATTTCCTGAACGTCGAGCAGCTCGACGGGGCGACGGAAGACAATCTCGATGCGTTGCTCGTCGAGCTGGCCGCGCTGGAACGCTGAGTCGCCAGCGACTTAGCGGCTGATTCTCCGATTCGGTCTGCGCACAGACTTATCCACAGGTTAAAGCACGAAGAACAGGACCAGAACATCCCGAGAAACTGAGGTAAAAAAGCCGCAGAATTCCGCCGCTGGGCACGAAAACCCACGAAATGGCATCAAAATCCATTGAGTCCCCAAACTGGTTGAGTTACCAACATCCGGTAGTGCGGGGCTGACCCCAATGCCTGTGTTTTCGGGCGCGGAAGCGCGGCGATGCCGTGCGTCCGTGAACGGGGAAGCTTTGCGCTGCGAACGGGGAGTGGGTTGTGGCGCTAGAGCATCTGTTTCAGGGCAGCGCGCTGAATGCGGTGGACGCGAAGGGTCGCGTCTCCGTGCCATCCTTCCTGCGCTCCGTGATCGAACGCCGAGGCGACTCCCGCACGATCGTCCTCGCCAAGCACGACACTTTCGCCTGCCTCAGCGCCTACGACCCCGCGTACGCCGCCCTGAAGCACGCGAAGCTGGAGCGGCTTCTCGAGAAAGAAGAGACCAGCCCCGACGCGCAGCTTGAGTATCAGCAGCGCAACCTGATGGCGTTCGCCGCCACCGAAGAGGTGCCCTACGACCCGTCCGGCCGCATCGTCCTTCCGCCGATGATGCGCCGTAAGGGCGAGCTTCAGGAGCTCGCGCTGTTCCTGGGCACCGGCGAGACCTTCCAGATCTGGAATCCCAAGCTGCTCCTCAAGGATGCGCGCATCCCGGAGGACCTCAAAGACATCACGCGCTTCCGTCTCGAAGAGAAGGGACTGAAGGCATGACCGGCCGCGGCTCCACGCCCGCGCCGCACGTGCCGGTGCTTCTCGACGAGGTGATTGGCGCGCTTGCCATCCAGCCGGGCGAAACGGCCGTGGATGGAACGTTCGGAGCCGGCGGCTACACGCGCGCCATGCTCCAGGTGGGGGCGGGACGAGTGATCGCCTTCGATCGTGACCCCGATGCGATCGAGGCCGGCAGATCGCTCGTCCCGGACACCCGCCTGACGCTGGTCGAGGAGCGGTTCAGCCAGATGGACCGAGTGCTCGAAGATCGCGGCATCGGCCTCGTCGATGCCATCACGCTCGATATCGGCGTTTCGTCGATGCAACTGGACAGAGCGGACCGCGGCTTTTCCTTCTCGGCCGACGGTCCGCTCGACATGCGCATGGAAAGGTCGGGTCCGACCGCCGCCGACTTCCTCAACGAGGCCGACGAGGCCGAGATTGCGCGCGTCCTTCGCGAATATGGCGAGGAGCCTCGCGCCCGTGCCATCGCCCGTGCCATCGTCGCCAACCGCCCCATTGAGCGTACCGGCGAGCTTGCGGCGATCGTCCGCCGCGCCGTCGGCTATCGCCAGGGCCAGAAGAGCGACCCGGCGACGCGCACTTTCCAGGCGATCCGCATCCACCTCAACGCCGAGCTCGACGAGCTCGAAGGCGGACTTGCGGCGGCCGAGCGGTCGCTGAAGCCGGGCGGCCGTCTCGCCGTCGTCACCTTTCACAGTCTTGAGGACCGCATCGTGAAGCGGTTCTTCCGTCAGCGCAGCGGTTCGACGCCAGCGGGGTCGCGTCACCGCCCTGTCGCAGCGCAAGGCCCCGCACCAACATTCGAGAAGGTCGCCAAGCCGGTCGGCCCGTCGGAGGCCGAGATCGCGCGCAACCCGCGCTCGCGCTCCGCGCGCCTGCGCAGCGCGATCCGGACGTCCGCCCCGGCGTGGCAGCAAAGTGCAGGAGGTAAGAAATGAGCGCCCGCAGCTTCCGCTCGGTGTTCATGGTCGCCAGTTGCGCCGGTGCAGCGCTCGGCTGCTATTTGGTCTCCCTTCGGGTCGCTTCGGAGCGTGCGGCGCTCGAAGAGGTCGAGACGAAGATCGTGCTCGCCCAGCGCGACATCCGCCTGCTGCAGACCGAGATCGGCACGCGCGGCCGCCTGGCCCAGCTCGAGCGCTGGAACGTGAAGGTGCTCGCTCTGTCGGCGCCGTCGGCCGACCAGTTCCTCGAAGGTGGTTTTCAGCTCGCACGGCTCGGAAGGCCCGAGCCCACTCCGGCCGTCGAGGCACCGGTGGTGCTAGCGTCGGCGCCCGCGCCGCATCCCCAATCCGCTCCGCTCGAGGAGGGCGAGCCGAGGGCGGATGGCGCGGGCGCCTCCGTGCCCGCTGCGCGCCTGATGCGTGAAGCGAGCCTGAAGCTCCCTGTGCGCGAGATCGAGCCTCCCGTTGCGCCAACGGTCAGGACGACGCCGCGCAAGCCCGTCGAAGCCGTCTCCAAGCCGGCGCCCCGCAAGCTCCCGGACACGGCCAAGTCGGCCGACGCGAAGCCGGCCGCGGCGAAGCCTGCAAAGACGGTCGAGACCAAGACTCCGGCCAAGGATCAGAAAGCTGGGGATAAGAAGCTGGCGATGGCCGCCAAGCCGGTGACAAAGCTGGTGCGCACCGCCAAGGTCGATCCGCTGGCTCCGCTTCCTGCAAGTGCCATTTCGAAGAAAACGACTGGGAATTCCGGCACCGCTCGATGAACGCACCGACCCCCGCTCTCGTCGCACCCCGGCCCGAGCGGCTCCGACTTGTCGGGCAGCGACGTCAGATCCTGACGATGATGCACCAGCGGCTGATGTTCGGCCTGCTGGTCTATGCCGGTGTCGTCGCCCTGATCGTCCTGAGGATCCTCTATCTCGCCGCGTTCGGCGACCATGCCGGCGCCAAGCGGGGCGTCACGGCGCTAGTGCCCGAGCGCGGCGACATCATCGACCGCGACGGCCAGCCGCTGGCCCGGACGATCGACGCCTGGACTATCGGGCTCTGGCCGCGGAAGGTCATCGGCAACAAGCTGGACCTGGCGCGCAAGCTCGCGCAGCTCATGCCCGAGCGGGACGAGGCGACCTATTTCGCCATGCTCCGCTCCAACAAGAGCTTCTTCTATTTGCGCCGGCGGGCATCGCCAGGCGTGGTCGAAGCCGTGAATGCGATCGGCGAGCCTGGCCTCGCCCTGGAACGCGAGCCCGACCGGCTCTACCCGCAGACCAGCCTCGCGGCGCACGTCATCGGCTACACAGACGTCGACGGTAAGGGCACTGCCGGCATCGAATGGGCTCTGAACGACAAGCTTTCCAGCGAGGCCAGCCGCGGACAACCCGTCCAGCTCTCGATCTCGAGCAAGGTCCAGCAGGCGCTCGAGCACGAGCTGCTCGACGCGATGACTCATTTCTCCGCGGTCGGTGCCGCCGGGATCGTCATGGACATTCATTCGGGCGAAGTGCTGGCGATGACCTCGCTTCCGCAGCTCAATCCGAACGCTGCCGGCAAGGGCTCGATGGAAGCGCGCTTCAACCGCGCAACGCTCGGCGTCTACGAGCTCGGCTCGACCTTCAAGCCGTTCACCGTGGCAATGGCGATGGACAGCGGAATCATCCGCTCGATGGGCCAGATCTACAATTGCCCGAACCAGCTCAACGTTTACGGTCGGACGATCAACGACACCCATCCCTTCAACCGCGCCTGCACCGTCGCGGAGATCATGAAGGAAAGCTCGAACATCGGGACGGCGCAGATCGCCGCGCAGCTGGGGTCGAGGCGCCAGAAGGAGTTCCTGAGCAAAATGGGCTTCCTGCAGCCCGTCGAAATCGAACTTCGGGAAAAGGGCCGAACCCTGTCGCCCGGCAACAACTGGGGCCCGCTGGAGACCATGACCGTGGGTTACGGCCACGGCATCGCGGTCACTCCGCTGCACCTTGCGTCGGGTTACGCCGCGCTCTTCAACGGCGGCATCTATCGGCCGGCAACCCTCCTCAAGGTCGACCGCAACCACGCCGCCGCCAAGGGCCACCGCGTCTTCACCGAGGACACGAGCTATAAAATGCGCTCGCTGCTCCGGCTGGTCGTCACCAAGGGCACCGGCAAGAAGGCCGACGCTCCCGGCTACCGCGTTGGCGGTAAGACCGGGTCGGCCGAGAAATATCACAACCGCTCACTGCTCGTGACGACGTTCGCCGGCGTTTTCCCGATGGATGAACCTCGCTATGTGGTCGTCGTGATGCTCGACGAGCCCAAGGCCACGGCCGAAACCTTTGGATTCCGGACCGCCGGCTGGAACGTCGCGCCGGTCGTCAGCAAGACCATCGGCCGGATCGCGCCGATGCTCGGCGTACGTCCCGACAAGAACCGTGAGCCCAACATGTCCGAGGTGCTCCCCTTCGTTCACGAAAAAGCGGAGCACTAAGCCGAATGCGCTTGTCCGAGCTCGCGGGCGTCGAGAGCGATTCTGAAGTGACGGGTTTTGCCATCGACCACCGCAAGGTGGCGAAAGGCAGCGTCTTCGGCGCGTTCGAGGGCACAGTCTTCAACGGCGAGGATTTTATCGAGCAGGCGGTCGACCGGGGTGCCGCGGCTGTCGTGGCCCGGCCCGAAGCGTCGGTGCCCAGCGTCCCGCATCTCGGCGACGACAATCCGCGGCGGCTGTTCGCCCAGCTCGCGTCCAAATTCTACGGGCCCTATCCGGAGACGGTCGTTGCCGTG
>DASUVP010000167.1:0-2573 GCA_036378895.1 Sphingomicrobium sp. | reverse complement strand
GCTGCTTGATGGTGATGTAGCGCTTTGACGCGACCGTGGTCGGGATCGTCCGCCCGTAGGCGCGCTTTCCCTCCTCGGCGAACCATTCGATGAAGGCGGCGCCATAAGCCACTTCGGCGCGCGCCTCCGCCAGCGGCTTCCCCTGCTCGGTCGTCATCAATTGGGCGAGGTTCTCGCTCTCGGCGGTGACGAGATCGAACCAGCGCTTGAGGATGATCGCGCGCTCCTTGGCGGTCTTGGCCGACCAGCCGGGAAGCGCGCGGCTCGCCGCGTCGATGGCGCGGGTCGCCTCCTCCGGGCCAAGGTTGGGAACGGTCGCGACCTCGGCGCCCGTTGCCGGGTCGAGCACGGAAAACGTCCGGTTCGACGTGATCCACTTTCCGTCGATCAAGGCCGCGTTCGGAAATTTCTTGGCGATCAGGTTCAAGGCAATCTCCATCGGCGTAGCGCGATTGGGCCCGATGTTACGACTTTCCCGCAATTTGCGAACGAGGTCATCGATGCTCTCACGCGACTCGCGAATACCAGAGGTGATCGAGCGACGTGACGATACGCTCGAAATTGCAACGCTCGGCATGTTTCAGCCGGGAGAAAATGTCCTGAAACGATGCGCCGAACGCGTTGCGGACCACGCTTGAGCGCTGGAAGCAGTCGAGCGCATTGACCCAGGCGGTCGGGAGCGGCGGCGCCTCGATCGTCTCGGCGTTGCCCTCCACGGCCGGTCCCGGGTCGATCCTGTTGGCAAAGCCGTGACTCATCCCGGCAAGAATCGACGCCATTACGAGATAGGGATTTGCGTCGGCGCCTGCGACGCGATGCTCGATGCGCGTCGAACTGCCGTTGCCGCGGGGAATGCGCAAAGCGACGGTGCGATTGTTGAAGCCCCAATGCGCGGCCAAGGAGACATAGGCCTTGGGCACATAGCGGCGGTAGGCATTGGCGTACTGGGCCCAAATCGCCATGAAATCCGCCATGGTTTCGCGCATGCCGCCGAGCGCGTGACGGAAGAGCGGCGAGATGGGATCGCCGGCGAAGAGATTGATCCCCGCCCGGTCGAGCAGGCTCAAGTGGACGTGCATGCCGGAGCCCGGCCAATCCTGGTGCGGCTTGGCCATGAAGGTGGCTTCGAGCTGGTGCGCCCGCGCTGCCGCCTTCACCGCGCGCTTCAACAAGAGCCCGTCGAGTGCGGCGGCGACGGCGTCGGTGCGGTGCTTCAGGTTGATTTCGAACTGCCCGGGACCCGACTCCTTCATGACGGCGTCGACCGGGAGACCCTGGACCTCGCAAACCCGGTAGATGTCGTCGATGAAGGGAGAGAGCGCGTCCATCTCCTCGAAGCCGAAGGTGAGCGGCTGCCCGGGATCGCCGGAAAGACCGTCCGGAGGGTCGAGCGCGAAGCTGCCGTTCGTTCCTTTGCGTGTGACGTAGAATTCAAGCTCGACGGCTGCGACCGGAATTTGACCGTCGCGCGCGAAGCGATCGACTTGATCGGCCAGCACCCTGCGGGGATCGAGCTCGTCCTTGTCCTCGACCGCCATGACCACCTGCCCATGCCTGCCGTCGCCGACGGGAATGGGAACGAGAGTGCCGCTGAGCAGGTGACAGTGGTGGTCCAGATCGCCGGTCTCCCACAAGCGGCCGGTCTCCTCAACGCAATTGCCGAGCGGATCCATGATGAAGACCGAGGTTGGCATCATGAGTCCGTTTGCGACGGCACCCGGCAAATCTGACCTGCGAATGCGCTTGCCGCGGGGAATGCCGTTGATATCGAACACGAAGGCGTCGATCCACTTCACTCCCGGGTTTCCGTCGAGGAACGCTTTTGCCTCATCGATGGTCAACCGCGCGTCGGTCATGCTGCGTTGTCCTTGGCGGCGGCGCCGAAGCGGCGGAACAGGACCGTGGAAACCGGATTGGATTTCGCCGCCCATTCCGGGTGCCATTGCACGCCCAAGCAGAACGCCGCGTCGTCGGGACCGCGCACCGCCTCGACCAGACCGTCCTCGGCGAAGGCCTCGGGTTTCAGCCCGTCGGCAAGACGGGCAATGCCCTGCCAATGCAGCGAATTGACCATGATCGCGTCGCGCCCGATCCAGTCGCGCAACTGGCCGCGAAGCGTGACCTGGTGGACGGGACCGTACATCTCCTCGAAGGGAAGATCGATGCGCGCGCGGTGATCCTTGTGCCCGTTCACAGAATGAACGGCCTGATGCAGGCTGCCGCCGAGCGCGACGTTCAGCTCCTGAAAGCCCCGGCAAATGGCGAAGAGCGGCTTCTTGCGCTCGATGGCGGCCCTGATCAGCGGAAGGGTCAGCGCATCGCGCACGGGATCGAGCCTGTCCTCCATGAGAGGCGTTTCATCGCCGTAATGTTGCGGTGCCACGTTCGATCGGCTCCCGGACAGGAGGATGGCATCGGCAATTTCAAGGAGGGTCGGGATATCGGCCATGCCGGCGGGAACGAGCAGGGGCTGACATTCCGCGACTTCGGCGACAGCGGCCGCGTATTTGCGACCGACAGAGTCGAACACGTCACCGTCGATCAGCTTGGTGCAAGCCGGTATGACGACAATC
>DASUVP010000166.1:0-2709 GCA_036378895.1 Sphingomicrobium sp. | reverse complement strand
ATGGCTTCTGCCGATTACGATCATCGCGCTCGCCTGGTCGGACATCATGCTGGCGGCGCTCGCCTACCGTCACGACGTCACTTCCACGGTGCGCGCGCGAGCAATTGTCGAGCCGATCACGATCAGCGTCGCGGCCCTGGCCTGGGCTTATATCTCGACCCGCGACGGACTGATCATCGCTTATGTGCTGTCGATGGTCGCCGCGCTCGTCGCGTCGATCATCCCGTTCATCAAGAGCTACGGCATGCCGCAGGGCTGGCGGCCCGAGCCAAGCGCCTTGTGGAGGATGGCCCGCCGCAACATACCCGTCGCGGCCGCGGATGCGGTGGAATGGGGCTCGCGCCGCGTCGACATCGCCGTCCTCGGCCTGTTCTTCTCGCCCTATGTCGTCGGCATCTATTATGTCGCGCAGAACGTCGCATCGCTTCCGGCCAAGCTGAAGACCAGCTTCGACCCGATCCTCGGTCCTGTCATCGCGAACAATTTGAAGGACGGCGACAAGGCGGCGGTCGCCAAGCAGGTTCGTCAGGTCGGCTTCTGGGTGATCGGCGCGCAGCTCGGCGTCGCCCTGGCGCTCGCGATTCCCGGCGAAGCGGTGATGGGTCTCGTGGGACCGGCGTTCGTCGCCGGCACAGCTGCCTTGGCCTTTCTCTTGGCCGCCGAAGTCGTCGCGGCCATGGCCGCGGTGAGCGAAGCGGCGCTGATCTACGTAGCCCGCCACCGCAACATGCTGCTCAGCCTCGCGATGCTCGCGCTGGAGGCGGTCCTCGCCGTCGCGTTGATCGTCGGAATGCGGGAGATGGACTTGCCGCTGATGTGGCAGGCAACCGGGCCGGCCATCGGCCTCCTGCTTGCGCTGGGTTTCGCTGCGGTCGCCAAGTCGAGGCTGCTGTGCGGAATCCTCGGGGCGCGCGTAAACGGCTGGCGCTGGCCTTTGATCTGGGCCGCCGCCGCGGGATCGGCGGTCGGCTATCTCGCGACCCTGCTCCCGGAATGGGCGGAGCTCCTGTTCGGAATCCCCGGAATCCTCATCGCGTTCGGCGCCGTCCTGTGGACCAAGGGCTTCAAGTCCGAGGACCGCGAGCTCTTCCGGATGAAGAAGTCAGAGATCGAGGAGCTGCAGGTACCGGACCCGGGCGCCAGCGTCGAATCGCCCCGCTGATCAGTGCCTGAAGTGGCGCATTCCGGTGAAGATCATCGCCAGCCCCGCCTCGTCTGCGGCGGCGATCACTTCGTCGTCGCGGATCGAGCCCCCGGGTTGGATGACTGCGGTTGCGCCCGCTTCGACTGCCGCGAGCAATCCGTCGGCGAAGGGAAAGAAAGCGTCCGACGCGACTGCTGACCCGACGGTGCGGGGCTCCGCCCAGCCGTAGGTATCGGCGGCTTCCTTCGCCTTGGCCGCGGCGATCCGTGCGCTGTCGCGGCGGTTCATCTGACCCGCGCCGACTCCGGCGGTCGAGCCGTCCTTGGCGTAGACGATGGCGTTCGACTTCACATGCTTGGCGACGGTCCAGGCGAACAAGCAGTCGCGGATCTCGTCCTCGGTCGGCTGGCGCTTGGTCACGACCTTGAGCTGGTCGCGCGGGATCGACCCATTGTCGCGGTCCTGCACCAGCAGCCCCCCGGCGATGACCGCGATCGTCTGCCCCGGACGCTTCGGATCCGGGAGCCCGCCGGTGAGCAGCAAGCGAAGATTCTTCTTCTTTGCGAAGATCGCCTTCGCCTCCTCGTCCGCGTCCGGAGCGACTACGACCTCGGTGAAGATCTGCGTGATCGCTTCCGCAGTCGCAGCGTCGAGTGGCCGGTTCGTCGCGACGATCCCGCCGAAGGCCGATACGCTGTCGCAGGCGAGCGCCGCGTTCCACGCGTCGAGTAGGCTGTCGGCGCTGGCCACGCCGCACGGGTTGGCGTGCTTGACGATGACGACCGCGGGCGGGCCGTCGCGGAACTCGGCGACGAGCTCGAGCGCCGCATTGGCGTCGTTGAGATTGTTGTAGCTGAGCTCCTTGCCCTGCACTTGGCTGGCTTGCGCGATGCCGGGGGAATGCGGCCCGATCGGCTCGTAAAGCGCCGCGAGCTGATGCGGGTTCTCGCCATAGCGCAACGGCATCTTCAACCGGTTGGCGAACACCCAGGTCTCCGGCCAGCGCTGTCCCTGATCCGCGAATGCGAACCATTGCGAGATCATCGAATCATAGGCCGCAGTCACCGAAAAAGCCTTTGCTGCCAAACGCTTACGAAACTCGAGTGACGTCGCTCCGTCATCCTCATCCAGTTCGCGCAGTGTCTCTTCATAGTCTCCCGGATCGGTGACGATCGCGACAAAGGCATGGTTCTTGGCCGCCGAGCGCACCATCGACGGGCCGCCGATGTCGATATTCTCGATGATTTCGTCGCGGCTCGCTCCGCGCGCGACGGTCGCCTCGAACGGGTAGAGGTTGACCACGACGAGGTCGATCGGCGCAATTGAGTGCTCGGCCATCGCCGCCGCATGTTCGGGATTGTCGCGAACGCTGAGAAGTCCCCCATGAACCTTCGGGTGAAGCGTCTTCACCCGCCCGTCCATCATCTCGGGAAAGCCGGTGACGTCGGAAATGTCGCGAACCTCGTGCCCGAGGTCGCGCAGCTTCGCCGCCGTCCCGCCGGTCGAGATCAGCTCCACGCCATGCTTCGCCAGCCCCCCGGCTAGGCGATCGAGGCCGGACTTGT
>DASUVP010000165.1:0-5114 GCA_036378895.1 Sphingomicrobium sp. | reverse complement strand
GAGGGCTGGTACGCCTACTGGTTCCTCAATCCGTCCGCTCAATCTCCGATCGAGCTGGTCCTGAGCATTTGCGCGCTGCTTTGCGCCTTTGCGCTGGCGGCTACGTCGCTGATTGCAATCGATCGGCGGCTTGCGGGGTCGGGGCTTCCTAAGCGAATGCGCTGTATGTCGCCCTTTAATTTACATTAAATCGTTACTGTCCTATAATGGTACAGAACCACCGTGTGCTAGGTCGCTCTGCGACGGGAGGTGTCGAGCGATGTCCAAATACAGAGTGACGGGAATTCGGCGTGACCATGCCGAGCCGCACTGCCTGATCGAAGCGGTCGAGTTCGCTGGCCGTGTTCATACCGTAGGCGAGGCGATGCGCTGGCTCGAGGCGTCCCCCGACAATCAATTGTGGGTCGTCGACGATCGGGGCGAGCCCGTCTGGGTTAGCGCCCGGCAACATTCGAGGACGGGACGATACTTCCTCACCACCGAGCGCGACGGCAATCCGCTCAACCAGCTCGCAAGCCTGCCCGAGTGTCGCGAGGAGGGCAGGAGCGCCTTCCTGTTCCAACAAGAACCGGAACGACTTCCCGCAAATTGCTAGTCCAAGCATCGCGATCATGCCGGAAGGCCCGTGGAATTTCTCAAGTCTCCGAAAATTAATCATGCGTTCATTGGAACGCGCCGTTCCGCCCGTTACTTGCGATGAACGCTGGCTACTTACGGCCGCTACTGTTCGTTTATCTTCTCGAAGGCTCCTGTGATCCTGAAAGGAGAGACGAGTCATGAAAATGCTGACGAAAATTCTTGCCGGTGGCGCCGGCCTTGCTGCCCTTGCGACCGCTGCTCCTGCTGCGGCGCAGTACTACGCCCAGCCCTATGGCTATGGCTACAACAACGGCGTGACCAACATGGCCGCGCAGCGCTGTGCGGCCGCGGTCCAGAGCCGTCTGCATACCCGCACGAGCTCGGGCGGGCTCCTGGGCGCGATCTTTGGCATCAACACGGCCACCAGCGGCCGGGTGCTGAACGTCACGCAAGTCACCCCCCGACGTAACAGCGTGATGGTGCGCGGTCTCGCCACCAGCGGCCGTTACTCCGCCTACAACAGCCCGTATGGCTACGGCGCTTACGGCGCGACCGGCTACGCTTACCAGCCGGACCTGTCGTTCCGCTGCACCGTCGACTATCGCGGCTACATCCGCGACGTCGACATCAATCGCCGATAAAATCGGAAACTGATGAAATGAGGGAGCGCCGGTCGAAAGGCCGGCGCTCTTTCTTTGGTGGGCAGCGTCCTGCTCCTCCAGAACAACTGTAGGTCATTGAAAAACCAGAAAAAACTTGCAGCCGTGAATTGATGTGCTACCCCTTGCCGTTCGAGCCGCCGAAGCGGCGGCTGCGGGGAGGCCGATCCATGAAGATCACGCTCATCACGATTTCCGCTGTCATCTGCCTGGGCAGCTCGGCCTGCGTCGCCGGGCCGGGCGGGACGTACAATGCGGCCAACCGCACCATCGCCGGCGTCGGTATCGGCGCCTTGCTCGGCGGGGTCGTGGGCTCGGCCGTGGGCGACCCTTTCAGCTCCGCCATCCTTGGCGCAGTCGCGGGCGGCGGGATCGGCGCGGTGATGGATCCGACGGTCTTCGACCGCGACACGCGCGGCTATTGCTACACGGTCGATGCGCAGGGCAATCCGGTATCCCACCCGGCGGAATCCGTCGAGTGCAAGACGGCCGCAGCGGCTCAAGCGGGCGCTCCGGTCCCGGCGCAGTAAGACGAGTTTCCGCGCCAACGGGTTACAATTGCGGCGCGAAAGGCCTATCTGGAACCCGCTACTAGTCGCAATCGGACGGTCTTCAGGCGCTTTGCGGCTCCTTATTCCTTCTATTCGCTACTCCTAGCGCGGGAGGACCGATTGGCGGTCTCTCTCCAACCAGAAGGAATGCAAATATGCCTATCGGCACAGTCAAATTTTTCAACGAGCAGAAGGGCTACGGCTTCATCGCGCCAGAGGACGGCGGCAATGACGCCTTCGTCCACATTTCGGCGGTCGAGCGCGCGGGCATGACGACGCTGCAGAAGGAGCAGCGCGTCAGCTACGAGCTGGAACAAGACCGGCGCGGCAAGATGAGCGCCGTCAACATTCAGTCCGCTTAACGAGGACGTCTTCCCTCCCCTCGGGAGGACCTTCGGCCCGCTCCGTCCAGTACGGGGCGGGCCGCGGGAGCAGTTGGAGCCAAGAATATGAGCGAGCCCGTGCGGCAGATGAAAGATCGCGAGCTTTACCGGCATCGCGCGGAGCAGGCGCGGGCCGAGGCGGACCAGGCGACTCTGGAGAACGTACGCGAGCGTTGCCTCCGCGCCGAGGCCGCCTGGATGGAAATGGCGGCGCGTGCCGACCGCACCGAGAAGATGCGGGCGGACCTGCTCGCCGCCAAGGCCGCGCTGGCGGAGAGCGCCGAGGGCTAGAGCCCGGCGTTACTTGCCGGTGCCGACACCGGGAGCCGAGCTGCCCGGCGCGAGATCGATCAGCAGAGTGCCGTGATTGTCCGCGAGAAGCGGGCTTTCGGGTTTCGGCCTGGCCTTGGCGGCGGGGCTTGCGACGATCGGCGCGGATCCCGGCAAGGCGGTCGCCGAGGCGAAGGCGAAGTGGCTGTGGTCGCCCTCGTCGAGGGATTCCACCAGATTGTAACCCGCGTTGCGGAGCGTCGCGGCGATCTGTGCGTGGGTGACTCCGGGCCTTCGGGCGACGTCGATCGCCCGACCGGACAAATGATAGCTGTTGGGCACGCCGCCGACGAGGCGGTTGCGCTCGACGGTGCGGTGGATGCTGGTCACAGTGCCGAACACCGCCGCCAGCCGGGCCGCGGACGCAGCATCGCCCACGGGGGGCACGGCGAGGACGCCCGCGTCGCGCGCAAGAGCTCCAGACACGGTGAGTGCGGTCAGGGACGCCGCAAGGAAGAGCGAGCGTAGAACCATCAAGCGCCGCAATGCATTAACTTATCCCCTAATTGCAACAACATAACGAAGAGTAACTGTAGCATAATGGGACGCTGGAGCTAAATCTTCCCATGTGGTAAACGATTATTAAACGCGATCGGTGTCGCAAATCGCTTGTCAGTAGGGGGAGCGCGATGAAGCCGACATTCGCAGCCGTATCTTTTGTATCCCTTGCCAGCCTTGCGCTGGCGACCGCGCACGCGCAGTCGACGGGACCTTCGATCGCCTATGTGAAGGTCGCCGGCACGGCGCAGGAAATCTATCTCGTCAATCCCGACGGCACCGGCCTGCGAAAGATCTATACGACTCCGGCGAAGAAAGCGGTCGGCTGGCTCGACCTCAAGCCCGACGGGAGCGAGATCGCGTTCACGGAGATCGGCAAGGGCGCACCCCGTGTCATCAAGATCATGCCGCTGAGCGGAGGCACTCCCACGGGCCCGGCAACGACGCTGAGCGGAACGTGCGCAGTCGACACGATCGATTATCACCCGACAAATCCGGTCCTCATCATTTCGGACATCTGCAGCGGAAGCGCCAGGATCGCCACGATCCGCACGGACGGAACGGACTATACCGTCCTTCAAACCGGGGGGTACATCAACAAGGCGCGCTGGCTTCGGGACGGACTGTCCTACGTGTACGTCCGGTCGGCGGCGAACTCGGCCGCGCTCGAGATTTGCAGAAACGACTGCAACCCGGCGAACGGCGAGCTGCTGGGCACGGTGCAGGGCGTCTGGGGTTTCGACGTCGGCAGGACGACGAACGCGATCCTGCACGATTTTGGCGGGCCCTACATCACCAAGCGGGACGGTGACACGGGCGCCGTCCTGGCTTCCAACTACATCAACGGGACGGACGGGCATTATTCGCCTGACGACCGTTACGTCCTTTATGAAACGCCGCACGAGGCGCGGGGCGACTACATCCACATCTACGACAGCGTGACCGGGCAGACGACGCGGCTCACCGGCAAGGGCGATTACGGCGCGAAGGACTGGCGGCCCTAGGGCTCTTCGTCGCGGGCGGGCCCGAAGTTCGCCAAGTTCGCTCCTCGACGCGCGTACGCGTGCGTGCGCGTGAGTCATTCCTCTTCGAAATCCTCGGCGTGGAATTCGATCTGGTCGAGCTTGCCGTCGAGCTCGTAGTCCGTGTCCTGCTGCTCGAGCGGCTGGAGCGGGAGCAGCTTGTCCATCCACTTGCCGAAGCGGGTGGGGCGGCGGTTGCGGAGGAGGAACATGGTCAGCCGCTCGTCATAGTAGCGCCATTCGCTGACCTGCTCGCCATTGCGGAAGATCGGGCGGGGAACGCCGTTCAGGGCGCGCGACAAAGCGGCCTGCTCCAGCCGGTGAAGCCCGTAGTCGAGCGCGGCGTCCCAGGCCTCGCGGAACAGGGCGCCTTTCGGGCGGCGGCGGAGGCGGTAGGCGGAGCTGTCCGACATCCCGACCCGCCGGCACGCCTCCTCGACACACGCGGTCTCGGCCAGAGCCTAGATAAAGGCGATCTGCCTTTCCGCCGTCCAGCCGTCATGACGGCGGCTGACGTTGACGGGGACGAAGTCGGCAACTGGTTCTTTGTGCGATGGTTTCATGAACCGCATTGGAACATGGAACAGGGGCTGTAGGACAGCGAAATCCGCCGAGCGCAGCGCCGCCGACGCGAAGCGTCGCCGAAGCAGCGCGAAAGACGGAGTTTCGCCCGGCCGGCGCGCGAGCGAGCGGCCTAAGCCGCGCTGCGAGACGCGTCCGACGTCACGGGATTTACTCCCGTGACTGGCCCTCCCTATGAAGGATCTCTTTTTCGAGCTTCCTTGAGAGCATCCCGGACTATGTCGCGGCCCTTGTTGCTCCGTTCTGCCTTAAGGTCTCGGGCCACTTGCGCCCGCAGGCGATCGATGCATCTCTGAATCCAGGGATTGAATTCCGAATTCAGCTTCCCGAGGCGATTTTCCAAGAATTTCAAATCGACGAAACGCGCCGGATCCCGGAACAAGTCCGGGATGACGATCAGGAAGCACTAACGAACGAATCCAACACCTTCTTCAACCCCGCATGCTCGAACTCGATCTCGAGCTTGTTGCCTTCCTGCGCGACGATCTTGCCGTAGCCGAACTTGCCGTG
>DASUVP010000164.1:0-17274 GCA_036378895.1 Sphingomicrobium sp. | reverse complement strand
CTCGCGGTCGTCGGCTTGGGTACCAGCCAGGAGGTCGCCCGCCGAATTCTCCACCAGCGCAGGATCGAGAAGCTGCTTGTGGTCGATGACCGCGATCATCTGGTCGGGTTGATCACAGTGAAGGACATCGAGAAAGCGGTTGCGGCCCCGCACGCCACGAAGGATGCCGAAGGCCGCCTTCGGGTTGCCGCGGCGACGACCGTGGGCGATGCCGGCTTTGCCCGCTCGGAGGCTTTGATCGAGGCGGGCTGCGACTGTGTGGTCATCGACACGGCGCATGGTCACAACACGGAGGTGGCGCGCGCCGTCGAGCGGGTGAAGTCGCTCTCGAACTCGGTCCAGGTGGTTGCCGGCAACGTCGCGACGGGCGACGCTGCGCGGGCGCTGGTCGATGCGGGCGCGGACGCGATCAAGGTCGGGATCGGCCCCGGATCCATCTGCACGACCCGGATCATTGCCGGTGTCGGGGTTCCGCAGCTCACTGCCATCATGGAGACTGCCAAGGCGGCTTCGGAGTCGGGCGCGCCGGTGATCGCCGACGGCGGAATCCGGACCAGCGGCGACATTGCGAAGGCGCTCGCGGCGGGCGCATCGACTGTCATGGTCGGTTCGCTGCTCGCCGGTACGGAGGAAGCTCCGGGCGAGACGTTCCTGTACCAGGGCCGGGCTTACAAGAGCTATCGCGGCATGGGCTCGGTCGGAGCAATGGCGCGCGGATCGGCCGACCGCTACTTCCAGCAGGACATTCGCGACCAGCTGAAGCTCGTTCCGGAAGGGATCGAGGGTCAGGTGCCATTCAAGGGCCCGGTGCGCGAGATCGTCCACCAGCTCGTAGGCGGGGTCAAAGCTGCCATGGGCTACACGGGGTCGCAGACGATCAAGGAACTCCAGCAGCGCGCCCGCTTCATTCGCATTACCGGTGCGGGCCTGTCCGAAAGCCATGTGCATGACGTCGCGATTACGCGCGAGGCGCCCAACTATCCGACGCGATAGCATTGTGGCCGCCCCGACAAGCGGGATCGGTGGTCCATGACTCCGGCCGCGCGGCTCCAGGCGGCGATCGAGATCCTGGATGAGGTGATCGGATCGGCCCGTGACGACGGACCGCCCGCGGACACGATCGTCACCCGCTATTTCAAGACGCGGCGCTACGCAGGATCGAAGGACCGGCGCGCCGTCCGCGAGCTTGTCTTTAGGGTTATCCGAACCGTTCGCGAACGCCCGGCCAATGGGCGCTCCGCCATGCTCGCCTTGGCCGAGGATGATCCGTCTCTCCGCGAATTGTTCGGTCAGCCGCGTGGCCCCGATCCGCTGACGGTGGTCGAGCCCATTGCTGAACGCGGCATCGTGTCTGAATGGCTGATCTCCGAGCTTTCGCCGCTAGTTGCTTCGACCGAATGGCAGGCGCTGCTCGAACGCGCTCCGCTCGACCTCCGCGTCAATGCGGCTCGAGCAAGCCGCGAGGCCATGCTTGCGCGTTTCGAGGGCGCCGAGGCGACACCGCTGAGCCCTTGGGGCATCCGCCTTCCTTCCGACAGCCGGATCGATGACCGGGACGAGTTCACTCAGGGCCTGGTTGAAGTGCAGGACGAGGGGAGTCAGCTGATCGCGCTCGCCTGCATGCCTCTCGGCGAAAAGAAGATTCTCGACCTCTGCGCCGGCGCGGGCGGCAAATCCCTGTCGCTTGCCGCCGCCGCTCCCAGCGCGACGATCCTTGCAACCGACAGCAACCGGTCTCGGCTTTCCAAGCTTGCTCCGCGCGCCGAGCGCGCCGGAGCCTCCATCGAGACCCGGCTCCTCAATCCCCCTCGCGAGCTGGACCAACTGGCGGACTGGCGCGGACAGGCCGACCTCGTCCTGGTCGACGCTCCCTGCTCCGGAAGCGGGACCTGGCGGCGCAATCCCGAAGGACGCTGGCGACTGACCTCTGAGCGCCTCGATCGGGTCGTTGCGCTCCAGTCGCGCCTGCTGGACATCGCTGCCGAGATGGTCCGTCCGGGCGGCCGCATGGTATATGCGGTTTGTTCGCTGCTGTCCCGGGAGGGGGCAGGGCAAATAGAGGGCTTCCTCAGCCGTCATTCATCCTGGATGGTGGAGGAAACGCCTATTGCCGCCGGGCGTTTGGATGGCGTCGGTCGAATATTGACGCCAGGTCATGATGATACCGACGGCTTTTTCGTCGCACGGCTGGTTTGTGCATGTTAGAACCGCCGGGCCCGAGGAGAAGAGAATGCGTGCATTGTCCCCAGTCCTGATTGCCGGCGTCGCAGTTGCGTTGGCCGCCACGTCCGCGATTGGCCAGCGGCCCGACGACCAGATTTCGCCGCGATCGGTCGAGCTTCTGAGGCAGGGCAATGCGCATCTCGCAGCTGGAAAGTTCATCGAGGCCGACGAGGCTTTCGAGACGGCGCTGGCGGTAGATCCGCGCAATCGCGCCGCCTACAATGCGCTTGCCCGGGTGGCTCAGCGCGAGCGGCTGTTCGGGCAGTCCATCCGCTACACCAAGAAGGCTCTCCTGCTGGAGCCGAATGACCGCGACGCCATCGCGATCCAGGGTGAGGCCATGGTCGAGCTCGGGGCGACTGCCCGCGCCAAGGAAAATCTCGCGAAGCTGCAGAAGCTCTGCCCGAGCGGCTGCGCCCAGCTGGCCGAGCTTTCAGCGACAATCTCACGCGGCCCGACCGTCGCGTCGGCGAAGGCACCGGAGACCCCGAAGAGCAACTGAGGCTAGCTGCGGGCTGACAGCTCACGGCCGATTGCGACGAACTGGTCGACGCTGATCGTCTCGGCTCGTCGCGCGTTGTCGATCCCGAGCTTTTCGAGCGCTTCCAGCGCTCCCGGCAGTTCCTTCACGCTCGATCGCAGCATCTTCCGCCGTTGCCCGAATGCCGCTTCGGTCAGGCGTTCGAGGACGGCTGGTTCGACGCCTTCGGGCATGGCCTTCGGAACGATATGAACGACCGCCGACTGGACCTTTGGCGGCGGGACGAAGGCGGACCGATGCACCTTCATCGCGATCCGCGCCTCGGACCGCCATTGGGACAAAACGGAAAGACGGCCGAAGTCCTTGCTCCCGGGCGACGCAACGATTCGCTCCGCGACCTCGCGCTGGAACATCAGCGTCAGCGATTGCCACCACGGTGGCCACCCCCCGCTCAGCCACCGGAGGAGCAGAGCCGTCCCGACGTTGTAAGGAAGGTTGGAGACGACGTGCACCCCGCTGCCCGCTTCGGCCTGCTCGTCGATGCTCAACGCGTCGGCGTCGAGCACGCGCAGCTTTCCCGGAAAACGCGCTTCCAGCTCCGCCAGAGCCGGGATACACCGCCGGTCCCGCTCGACGGCGACGACGGATGCCCCGGCCTCGAGCAAGGCGTGCGTGAGCCCCCCGGGCCCCGGCCCCACTTCGTAAACGCTTTGTCCTTCAAGCGGACCGGGCATTGCCGCGATCCTGGCCAGCAACTGCCGGTCGAGGATGAAATTCTGTCCCAGGGACTTGCTTGCCTGGAGCCCGTGCCGCGCGATGACGTCGCGCAGCGGCTCCATCGGTGGAGTCACTCCACCAATTCCCGGTTCACGGCGCACATGGCGGCCATCTGGATCGCCGACGCCATGGGCCGCGGATCGGCGCGGTCCTGGCCGGCGATGTCGAAGGCGGTGCCGTGGTCCGGCGCGGTGCGGATGATCGGTAGCCCCAAGGTGATGTTCACGCCGTCCTCGAAATGCAGCGCTTTCAGAGGGATAAGCGCCTGGTCGTGGTACATGCACAGCGCCGCGTCATAACGGGCTCGAGCGGCAGCGTTGAACATCGTGTCGGCAGGATGTGGGCCGGTCACTCGCCACCCTTCGGCACGAAGTGCAGCGATGGCAGGCTGGATCATGTCCACTTCCTCGCGGCCGAGCATTCCGCCTTCGCCTGCGTGTGGATTGAGGCCGGACACTGCGATGATCGGCTCGGCCACTCCGAAATTCCGTTGCAGGCCGCGCAGGGTCGTGCGTCCGCGCGCCTCGATCAGGGCCGCGGAGAGATGCGAAGGGACTTCGGCCAGGGGCAGGTGGGTCGTTACGGGCACGGTACGCAACGTGGGCCCGGCCAGCATCATCGCGACATTGCCCCGCGAAACGCCGCAGCGCTCGGCGACGAACTCCGTCTGTCCGGGATGGCTGAAGCCGATCGTGTAAAGCTGTTCCTTGGACACCGGCCCGGTGACCACGGCCGCGGCCGAGCCCGACCGCGCCAGCCCGACCGCGATCTCGAGAGAATCCAGCGAACAGTGCGCTCCGGCCATGGTCGGGTGACCTGGAACATCGCCATCGGCCGCCGGGATCTGGATGACCGGCAAGGCATAATCGAAGGCTGCGTCGGCTTGCCGCGGATCATCGATCAGCTCGAGCGGGCCGTCCCACACGCGCGCGATCGACCGCGGATCGCCGATCGCGACGAACGGAGGCAGTCCGAAAGCCGTCCGGCCGTCCCAGCATTTGGCGACCACTTCCGGTCCGATGCCGGCCGGGTCGCCCAGCGAAACAGCCAGGGGCCGAGGTGGAAAGCTGGCCATCAGCCCTCCTGCTGGACCGCCAAGATTAGCGGAATTCGATCACCGCGTCGCGGCGCAGGTCGCGAAGGTAGCGGCGGGCGCGAAGGTTCACGCGGTCTTCCGTCAGCTGGTTCATGACCTGGTCGAAGGTCGGTGCCGTTGGGTCCGCCTCGTCGCGGCCGCAGATGACGAGCGTGCGGACGCCTTCCTCGATCGATCCGAACGGACGCGTTGCCTGGCCAACCTGCAAAGGAAGCATGATCTCCTGAAGCGCGGGCGGGAGCTCGCGAAGGCGGATCTGGTCGCTCTGAACGACCTCGCCGTTGAACTCGGTTGCGATCTTTTCGGCACCGCCGCAGCCGCCGACATTGCGGGCAGCCTCGGCGAATTGCGCGACACGGGCTTCGGCTTGCGCACGGGTCGTCCCCGCCGGGAAGCTGATCGACACCTGCTTCAGGCTAAGCACCGCGCTGCGCGGATCGGCCGACAGGATCTTGCGGGCGTCCTGGACGGCGACGATCGATACGCCGCCCGGAACCACGATGGGCGAGCTGATCTGGCCGGGGCCCAGGGTGCGGATGACGTTCGCGAGCTGCTCGGGAAGCTGTTCTGGACGGACCCAGCCGAGATCGCCGCCGACCGCCGCCGTCGAGGCTTCCGAATATTGCCGGGCATAGCCGGGGAAGGACGCGCCCTGGCGTAGCTGGGCGATGATCTGATTCGCGTTCTGAAGCGTCTGGGGGATGCGGTCGCTGGTCGCCGAAAGGAAGATCTCGCCGACGCGATATTCGTCGCTGCCCTTCGAAGCGTTGAGACGCTCGAGGACGGCCTTGACCTCTTCGTCGCCGACGCTGATCGAGCTCTCGATCTTGGCCTGCTGGAGGCGGCGCCATGCGGTCTCGCCCTCGATCTGCCTGCGGAGCGAGCGGATCGAAGAACCGCTCCTCTTCAGATATTCGGCGAGCTGATCAGGCTTCATCTTGACGCCCTCGGCCACCCGCGAAACGGTGCGGTCGATATCCTTGTCGGTGACCGTGATCTCGGCCTGCTTGGCGGCCTGGATCTGGAGCGTCTCGTCGATCAGGTTGCGCAGGACCTGCTGGCGCAAGGCATCGACCTGGTCTGCCGGAATTCCGCCTTCGTTGGCGATCGCAAGGAGGGCGAGGCGCTGGTCGATGTCGGTCTGCGTGATCACTGCGCCGTTCACGATCGCCGTGGCCTTTACGACCGACGGAAGTGCCTGTCCGAAGACCTGCGGATTCTCAGGAAGGCGAAGGGCGCTCGCGCCGTTGCCCGACGGCACGCTTTGATCTGCGGCATTCTGGGCGGCTGCTCCGGTCGCAACGGCAAGCACGAGTGCCGCCGCAGCAATTCGGGTGCGCGCCGGAAAGAAATGGAATGCTTCAGACACGTGCGGAAATCCCTTGTTGTTCAAACCATTGGGCAGATGAGCATCTATTCAGCCCCGCTGAACGCAGGCTTAGCGGCCGAGCCCTTTGAGAGACACCCGTAACGAGAAGGTGCTGCCTTCGTCGAACCCGCCGACACGTTCATAGTCGCGCCGCCACGAGACTCCAAGGGCAATGCATTCGTCTTCGTAATCGATGCTCAGGCGATGGCGAACCGGTTCGAATCCATCGGACACCGACAAAGGATCTTCCTTCTGGTCCGACAGATCGATGACCGTTGCGCCGAACACGGACCAGTTCTTCGCGAACTTGATTCGGGCGGCCGCTCGAAGCTCTTCCTTGTCGCGCAGGTCCTCGATCGTTTCGTCGATGTCGCGGTTGAGCCGGAGATAACCGATCTGCGCGTAGGTTTCCTCGCCGCCGACCGTCAGATCGAGCTCGTTGCGGCGGACCGCGAGACTGTCCTTGTCGACCCGGTAGCGGTGCGTGAGGTCGATCAGGCGGCCGTAGCGAATCCTCGTCCGTCCGACGATGTCCGAGGCGCGGTCGGCCAAGCCGGTCCCCTCAGGGAAAATCCCGCCGCGTTTAACAATCCGATAGCTCTGCCCGACGGTCGACGTGATGGAGAGGTTGGGGCGTTCGTAGGACCAGTCGAGCCCGTAGGTGATCCTCGAGCCGTCCTCCCAGCGGTCGTAGCCCGGGAAGCGATTGAGCGCGAAGAGGTTGCTGTCCTCGAGATCGACCGAGCGGGCATCCTCATTAGGAATGTCGAGGTTGGGCGTTGGTGGTGTGAGCACCAGCTGGACCCGCGGGGTGAGCCGTTGAGTGCCACCGAACAGCGGGCCGACAAACGGCCATTTCACGTCGGCGGCAAGGGCGCCGATTCCCCGCGCATGCCAGCCGTCCTCGCCGCGATAGAGCGGGATTTCGGCGCTGTCCGAAATGTTCGTATGGTAGACGTCGCCGCGGGCGTAGCCGGTGAACGTCACCTCTTGGCCCCAGTTGGTCAGGCGGCGAAGGTTCCATTGGGCGCTGGCGAAGGCGCGCTGGCTGTCCTGTCCCTCGATGCGCAGGATGGCGAGGCTGTTGGCTTGCAGCTCTAGGGTTCCGCCGAGGATTGGCGGATCGAGCCGGAACCGCGCATCGATCGCAGGAAGAGCGATGGGGATCCGTTTCTGTACGTCATTCACCCGCAGGCCTTCGAAGGTCCAGCCGGCGATCGACACATAGCTGTTGGGGCTGATCCGCTCGGCGTTGACGAAGCTGCGCAGGCGGTCGTCCTGGGTGATGTCGTAGCGCCGGGTGACGGTCTTGTCGCTGGCGATGCGGGTGGAGCCGGTGATGCTCCACAGGGGGTCAAGCTGGAACTTGCCGTTGGCCTCGAAATAGGCGCGGATGCCTTTCTCGCCAGTTTCCGTGGGCTCGCCGAGCTCGGTAAGCCGCTCGATGCGTCCGTAAGTCAGAAAACCGCCCAGTTGGAATGCGCCTAGCCGGTTCAGCTCGCGGTACTTTGCCTCAACCCCTGGGAAGAGCTTGGTGTAGACGTGCGGAGTGACGGTGAAGTCGCGGTTCGGCCCGAAGCGATGATAATAAGGAAGGGCGACCTCGAACCCGCGGCCTTCGGAAAGGCTGATGTCGGGAACCAGGAATCCGCTGATCCCGCCGCCAGCGCCGCCCGTGGCAAGGCTGAAGATCGGAAGGAGCGGCAGCGTGACCCCGAAAATCTGCATCCGTCCGCCGCGGAAACGGACTCGCTGGGCTTTGGGATCGTAGACGACCTGCGCCGCGGTGACCGCCCAGCTCGGATTGCGCGGGCAGCCGGTCTCCGTCGTGACGGGGCAGGGCGAATAGATTGCATTCTCGAGGATGGTGAGATCGCCCGCACGCCGCCCGCGGGTTGCGGCAATGCGGCCGCCGCTTTCGAGCACGACGAGCAAATTTTCGACGGTTCCGTCGCGCAAGGTATCAGTGAGGACGACGTTCTCGCCGACGAACTTGTCGCCCTCCGGGTTCATCACCACGACGTTGCCGATCGCCCGGACCTCGCCCGTGTTCCGGCTCCAGACGACCTGGTCGGCGGCAACGTAATTGCCGTCCCGCTCCATTCGGACTGCTCCGGAGGCGGTCACGACGTCGGACTGGCTGTCGTAGGTGACCTGCTCGGCGCTGAACTCGATGAGCTCGTCGCTTTCCGCGGGAGCGGGAGCCGGCTCCCACGTGGGTGCGGAAACGGGAGTGCCGGTTGGAGCAGGCGCCTGCGCGTTGGCGACTGCGGGAGCAAGCGCGAGCGGGAGCGCTGTCCACCAGGCTAGTCGTCTACGCAAAAATCAGTTCCGCCGCTCAACCCTGGTTGGTACTTGAACCCAAGCCTATCGCACCTTGGCAGGCAGTCCACAATCCGCCTCTGAAGGCGTCCCTTTGCCATTGCGGCAGGTGGGTCCTAAAGGGCGGCGCACACCAGCATTTTTCCAGGATTTCCCTTAATGCAGATTCGTTTTGCCGATACGCGCCCCACGGGGGATTTTGCGCTCGTGCTGCCCGCGGCCGGCAAGAACCGGGTTGCGCTCGATTCACTCGGCGGCGAGCGGGCGAAGGTCGATGCGGCGCTGAACCGCCAGCGGTTCGAAGCGGAATCAGGGAGTGCGGCCGAACTGTTCGTGCCGACGGACGGCGGGGTTCGGCGGCTGCTGGTCGTCGGCACCGGCGACGGAGTGAGCCCGTCCGAAGCCGCCGAAAAGCTGGGAGGCGCCGTTTCCGGCCGGTTGCTGACATCGGGTGAGACGCATGGCGTGCTCGACCTCACGGGGCTCAACTATGACGCCGATGCGGCCGCGCGTGTCGCGCTCGCCGCCGCTCTCCGTGCGTGGCGCTACGATCTTTACCGGACCAAGCTCAAGGACAAGCAGAAGCCGACGCTCAAGGAGCTGACGATCGTCGGCGCGCCCGCCGAGGCCGCCGGATTGTGGGAGAAGCGCTGGAAGCCGGTCTACGAGGGCGTCGCATTCACTCGCGAGCTGGTCACCGAGCCCGCCAACATTATCTACCCCGAGACGTTCGTCGAGCGCGTGAAGGCCGCGGTAAAGGGCCTCGGCATCGATCTCGAAGTCCTCGACGGCGACGCGATGCGCAAGCTCGGCATGGGTGCGCTGCTCGGCGTGGCACAGGGCTCCGTCCGCGATCCGCGCCTGCTGGTCATGCGCTGGAACGGCGGCAAGGACGGCGAAGCGCCGGTTGCCTTCGTCGGCAAGGGCGTCACGTTCGACACGGGCGGCATTTCGATCAAGCCCGCGGCCGGCATGGAAGCGATGAAGTGGGACATGGGCGGCGCAGGCGCCGTTGCCGGAGCCATGATCGCGCTCGCCAAGCGGAAGGCGAAGGCGAACATCGTCGCCATCTGCGGGCTCGTCGAGAACATGCCCGACGGTAATGCCCAGCGTCCGGGCGACGTGGTCACCAGCATGTCGGGGCAGACGATCGAGGTGATCAACACCGACGCCGAAGGCCGGCTCGTCCTGGCCGACGCGATCACCTACGTGCAGCGCAACTTCAAGCCGAAGATCGTCGTCGATCTCGCCACGCTGACCGGCGCAATCCTGATCAGCCTCGGTCATGAGTTCGGCGGCCTGTTCACGACCGACGATGAGCTTGCGAACCAGCTGCTCGGCGCCTCCACGGCCTCCGGCGACAAATTGTGGCGCCAGCCGATGGCGGATTCGTTCGACAAATTGATCGATTCGGCGATTGCGGACATGAAGAATGTCGGCCCTCGCGAGGGCGGCTCGATCACCGCCGCTCAGTTCATCGCGCGCTTCGTCGAGGACGGGACGCGCTGGGCGCACCTCGACATTGCCGGGATGGTCTGGGCGGACAAGCCGAACACGACCTACGACAAGGGCGCGACCGGCTTCGGCGTGCGGCTCATCGACCGCTTCGTCGAAGCGTCGGTGGAGTCCCGCTGAAGCCCTGAATGCAGATCGATTTCTACCAGCTCGGCCGAACCTCGCTCGAGCGGGTGATCGCGAGCATTGCCCAGCGGCTCCTGTCCGACGGGAAAAGACTGCTGATCGTGGCGGAAGACGAGGGGCTGCTGGCGCGGCTCGACCGCATGCTGTGGGACCAGGGCGCGACCAGTTTCCTGCCGCACTCGATGGCTGGCGGGAGCGACGACGCCCGGCAGCCGGTGCTCCTGTCGACCAGCACCGACGCTCCGAACCTCGCCCGAAACATGCTGATCGCCGACGGGCAATGGCGGGAGGCGGCGCTCGGCTGCGACCGCGCTTTCTATCTGTTCGACGCGGCGACGCTCGAAGGCGCTCGGTTGGCGTGGAAGCTGCTTGCCGGGCGTGACGGTGTCGAGCGCCGCTATTGGGCGCAGGACGATGGCGGGAAGTGGGTCGAAAAAGGCTGACGCTTGCCGTGCCGGCCGAGCGCGGCTAGGCGCTGCGGCCAATCCCAACCCTCAGTTTTCAGGAGACCGCACGGCCATGGCCGCTACGCGCACCTTTTCGATCATCAAGCCCGATGCCACCCGCCGCAACCTGACCGGGGCGATCACCCAGAAGCTGGAAGACGCCGGCCTCCGGGTCGTCGCTTCGCGCCGAATCCACATGACCCGCGAGCAGGCCGAGGGTTTCTATGCCGTGCACCGCGATCGTCCGTTCTTCGGAAGCCTGGTCGACTTCATGACGTCAGGCCCGGTCGTGGTCCAGGTCCTCGAGGGCGAGAATGCTGTCCTTCGCAACCGCGAGGTGATGGGCGCCACCAACCCGGCCGACGCCGCCGAGGGAACGATCCGCAAGGAGTTCGCCGAATCGATCGAGGCCAATTCGGTCCACGGTTCGGACAGCGACGAAAATGCGAAGATCGAGATCGAATTCTTCTTCAAGCCTGAGGAAATCGTCGGCTAACGGGTCAGTCCGATAATCCGGAGCGAGCGGCCGCCGAACAGGCCGCCGCCGTCCCAACGATAGCTGATCACGTAGGAGCCGGTGGCCGACTTGTCGGCACCGGCTTCGACATATCTGGCCGCAATCCGGACCGAGGTCCGATGGGTCCCCTTGCCGTCCTTCGCATTCTTGCCGAGCGCGTTTTCCAGGGCCCGGGCACTGAGCTCGCCGTCATTTCCCAGATCGATCGGCTTGGCTCCCGCGGGTGTGATGATCAGCGACTGAAGCGCATGGCTGTCCTCGATCGGCGAGATCGCGAGACTTCGGCCATCTCTCTGAGCCTGCCCCCGAAGCGCCAGCGGAATCGCCGGGCGCTGCTCCACCACCGTCGTCGGGGGGTCGCCCTCACTATTGCTTTGCCAGCTGATCCAGACCCCGAAGGCGGACACGATCAGCGCGGCGATGGCGATCGCTTCCCCAAGCGTGATCCAGCGGATCCGTGACTTTCGCCGTGCCTCGGATGTGGTCGATTCGTTCATCGGCCACCTGCTTCAAGCAAGCGGCGCGGCGCCGCAAGCTCCCAGCTTTCGGCAATCCGGTCGGCCGCATGATCCCAATCCACGGCCTCACCGGCCAGATTGATCGATATCCAGCCCGACGAGTGCAGATAGGCGGGCCTGGAATAGGTCTCGGGATCGCGTTCGAGGAGCATGGCCTGCTCGTCGAGGCCGCTGGTCCGGACGCAGACGACCGTCTTGCCGTCGCCATGATGATTGTCGCGGAACTGGGCGAACTGCTTTCCGGCGACGAAGAAGGTGGGCTGTCCGTGGGAGAGCCGCTCTTCCGTTTCGGGCAGTTCCAATGCTGCCTGCCGGACGCGATCCAGTGCCGCCGTCATCGCCTCACGAATTTCCTCAGCACTCTCGGATAGAGTTCATGTTCGGCAATCAGGACGCGCTCGGCAAGTGCCTCTGCTGTGTCATTGGCATGGATCGGCACCTCGGACCGGCCGAGGACTTCGCCCGCATCGAGCTCTTCTGTCACGACATGGACAGAGCAGCCCCCGAGGGAGTCGCGTGCGTCGATTGCCCGCGCATGCGTGTGGAGCCCGCGATATTTGGGCAGCAGGGACGGGTGGATGTTGACGATGCGCCCGCGCCACGCCTCGATGAACCAGGGCGAGAGGATGCGCATGAAACCGGCCAGAGCGATCGTGCCAATGCGATGCTCTTCAAGCGCCGCGCTGAGGACCCGGTCGAACCGCTCCTTTTCGACGCCTGTGCTGTCCCAGGTCCAGGTTGGGATCCCTTGCGTCCGGGCCCAGTCGAGGCCCGGGGCCTGTGGCTTGTTAGATGCGACGAGGGCGACCTTGTAGCCTTTCGCTCTTTCAACCAGCGCCTGCATGTTGCTGCCGCGTCCCGAGATGAGCACGGCGACGCGCCGCGGGTCACGCATTATGCGTTGCTGTCCACGCACCTTGGGGGCCTTCGACGGTGCACCCGCGCGGGCCTTCCTCGATGCGGCCGACTTCGAAGACCGTTTCGCCTGCGCCTTCGAGGCGCGAGTGGACGTCGCCGGCGTCCGAAGCGCCGACGATCGCAACCATTCCGATCCCGCAATTGAAGGTTCGGACCATCTCCGCGGGCTCGACGTTCCCGCCTTCGCTGAGAAGCTCGAAGATGGGAGGATGGTCCCAAGAGCCGGCGTCGACGAACGCGTGGCGATCCGCCGGAAGGACCCGCGGGATGTTCTCAAGCAATCCGCCGCCGGTGATGTGCGCGAGGCCCTTGATCCGTCCCTGCTGGACGAGCGGGAGCAGCGAACGAACGTAGATGCGCGTTGGCCCGAGAAGGGCTTCGCCGAGCGTCCGTCCCTCCGCCCAGGGGTGACGGTCGCCGAGGTTCCAGCCGCGGTCCGCGATGATCCTGCGGACGAGCGAGAACCCATTGCTGTGGATGCCCGAGCTGGCGAGGCCGAGAATGATATCGCCGGGCGCGATGTCACGGCCCGTGAGCACCTTGTCGCGCTCGACCGCTCCGACGCAGAACCCCGCGAGGTCGTAATCGCCTTGCGAATACATGCCCGGCATCTCGGCCGTCTCGCCGCCGATCAGGGCGCAGCCGGCTTGCCTGCAGCCTTCGGCGATCGATGCCACGACCTCGGCCGCGACTGCGCTGTCGAGCTTTCCGGTCGCGTAATAGTCGAGGAAGAAGAGGGGCTCGGCGCCCTGCACGACCAAGTCGTTTGCGCACATGGCGACTAGGTCGATTCCGACGCCGTCATGCTTTCCCGCCTCGATGGCCAGCTTGAGCTTGGTTCCGACGCCGTCGTTCGCGGCGACCAGCAGGGGATCGCTGTAGCCCGCGGCCTTCAGGTCAAAGAAACCGCCGAACCCGCCGAGCTCCGCATCCGCTCCGGGCCGGGCCGTCGACCGGGCGAGGGGGCCGATGGTTTTCACGAGCGCATTCCCGGCGTCGATCGACACTCCGGCGTCCGCATAGGTCAGTGGCTTCTGAGGCATCAGGCGCCGCCTAGACACATGCCGCTTGGATTTCCACGCCGTTGTCGCCAAAAGGCGGCGCGAATGCTGCGCCGCCGCCTTGTTTCCCTCCTGACCCTCCTCTGCGTCGTCCTCGGACTTTCCGGGGTCGTCTACGCGCAGATGGAAGCCGGCGACCGCGGGATTGCCCCGATCGACAGCTCGGGAACGCTGGAGATTACCGGGATCCACGTCGACGTGACGGGCAAGGACGCCCAGTCCGCACGGTACGAAGGCTGGCGCCAGGCGCAGCGTTTGGGGTTCAAGGCTTATTGGGCCAAGACCCACAATCGTCCGCCGTCCGAAGCTCCGACCGTTCCGGATTCGACGCTGGACGAGCTCGTCAGCTCGATCGTGGTCGAGCGGGAGCAGATCGGGCCCAACCGCTACATTGCGGACCTCGGCATATTGTTCGATCGGGCCCGCTCGGCCGAATTGCTCGGCGTAGGAGGCGACGTCCGTCGGTCGGTGCCGATGCTGCTCGTGCCGATCATCATCACCGCCGGCACGGACATGACCGTCGAGCTCCGCAACCCGTGGCAGCGGGCGTGGGCGGAGTTCAGGACCTCGCAGAGCCCGATCGACTACGTCCGCGTCAGCGGGCAGGGGATCGATCCCCTGCTGGTTAATGGCGGGCAGGCAGACCGTCCCGGCCGCGGCTGGTGGCGCAACATCATCGACCTTTACGGCGCGGCCGACATATTGGTCGCGCAGGTCCAGCTTCAGCGCCTCTATCCAGGCGGTCCCGCGATGGCCCGCTTCATCGGCTATCACGGTCCGGACAAGCAGCCGGTGGGGACGTTCACCATCTCCGCCCCCGCGGGCGCGAGCACATTGCAGATCATGCGTGCCGGCGTGCAGCGCATGGACCGGCTCTTCGCCGACGCGCTCGCCGACGGCCGGCTGGTGCGCGACCCGAGCCTCGACATTCCCGAGCCGCCGCCTCCGCCCGAAGTGGTCGAAGAGACGCCGGCGCCGGTCCAGGGCAGGCCGTGGACCTATCAGGTCCAGATCGTCTCGCCGGACGTGAACATCTACAATTTCGCGATGGCGCACATCCGCACGACGAGCGGCGTCGACCAGGTCGTGCCCGTCAGCATCAATCCGGGCGGCGTCAGCTACGTCAACGTGACCTATCGCGGCGACGTGTCGGTGCTCCGCGCCTTGCTCGCGTCGCGCGGCTGGGCGGTCGAGCAGAACGGCTACGTGCTGCGCATGTCCTCCGGTTCGGGCGGGCCTCCGGCGCTTCCTCCACCGCCCCAGCCGAGGCCGCAGCCGGCTCCGCCGCAGCCGCAGCCAGCGGCGCCGCAGCCGCAGAACCCGCCGGCCCAGCCGCCGAGGGGCGAAGAATGAAAAAGCCGGCGGACCAGATCGCGCTCCCGCTCGACTGGCCGCAGACCGAAGGCGAGCTGCGGTTCATCGTCACGGAGGCGAACCGCGAGGCGTTCGATCACTTCCGCCACTGGAGCATGTGGCCGGTGAAGGCGACGATCCTGACCGGCCCGCGCCGGTCAGGCCGGACGCTTCTGGCGAGAACCTTTGCCGAGCGGGTCGGGGGCCGGCTCATCGATCAGGCCGACAGCCGCGACGAGGAAGAGCTGTTCCACGCGTGGAACGACGCTCAAGATAGCGGCCTCCCACTGGTCATGGTGGCCGAAGAGGCTCCGCCTGCCTGGTCGCCGAAGCTGCCCGACCTGCGCACCCGACTCGCCATTACGCCAGTGGCGACCATCAACCCGCCAGATGACGAACTGTTCGAGGCGCTCATCCAGCTGCTCTTCGCGGACCGCGGGCTGCATGTGCCGCGCGAAGCGTTGCGGTTCATGACCGAGCGGCTGAACCGCGAATATTGGACGGCGGAACGGGCCGTGGAGGAAGTCGACCGCTTTGCGATCTCGGAGCGGGCGCGGGTGACGATGCCGACGATCCGCCGGGCCCTGGCCCACGCCAGGATGATTGGAGACGCGGCCTAGCCGCAGGTGACGGCTTCGATCCGGTTGTCCGGTGTGAGCTTGATGTTCACCCGCTGCTCGCTGAAATCCATCGTGACCGCCGAGCCATGCGCGATCCAGCGCAGAACCCTCGCCCTGGATTCACTCAGGATCGCGGCGCCGGTTTCGGCGGTCGCGGCCTGGCCGACGTAGCGTTCGAGACCCTCGGCCTTGCAGATCACCCTAGCCGGCTCCGGCGCTTCCGCCGCTACGGTGGTGCAGGCAGCGAGAGCGACGGGAGCGAGCGCGAGAAGCTTACGCATCGACGGTCTCCTCCACGACCCGGCTCATCTTCAACTTTCCATTTTCGATGGCAAAGGCGAGCCTTCCCTCGACCAGGTCGAGCGCATCCCTCCCGAACTCGTCGAACCGCCAGCCTTCGAGGATGTGAAGGCCCTTGCGCACCCCGGCCGCCAGCGCTTCGAGCTCGTCCGAGCGAGCGATCAGGCGCGGCGCAACGCCCGCTTCCTTCGACCGGATCTTGAGGAGCAGCTTGAGAAGGTCGCTGACGAGGACCGCGTCCTTGGTCAGGCCGGGACGTCGTGGTTCGCGGTCGGGCATTTCGTGCGGCTCGAGGGGTTTCGCCGCCTCGACCGCCGCCATCAGGCGCGCACCGATGTCGTTCGTCCTCCAGCCAGCGGAAAGCCCGCGGACTCGCCCGAGATCGTCCTGCGTCTTCGGCGGATGGGCGGCGAGCTCGCCAAGCGTGTCGTCCTTCACGATCCGTCCGCGCGGGATGTTTTTCGTCCGCGCCTCGACCTCACGCCAGGCGGCGAGCGCCTTCAGTTTGCCGAGCACCGCGGGATTGCGGCTCGGAAGCTTCAGCCGCTTCCACGCATCTTCAGGAGCGAAAGCGAAGGTCGATGGGTTCGAAAGCCGCTCCATCTCCTCGTCCAGCCAGCCGCCGCGCCCGGTTTTCTTCAGCCGGCCGAGCAGCTTCGGGAAGACGGTCGCCAGGTGGGTAACGTCGGCGATGGCATAGTCGATCTGGCGCTTGTCGAGCGGCCGCCGGCTCCAGTCCGTGAACCGGGCGCCCTTGTCGATGCTGTGCCCGAGCATCGATTCGATGAGGTTCGAGTAACCGACCTGTTCGCCATGCCCGAGCGCCATGGCCGCGACTTGCGTATCGAAGAGGGGGACAGGAGTCTTGCCGGTCAGGTTGTAGATGATTTCCAGGTCCTGCCCGCCGGCGTGGAAGACCTTCAGCACGTCGTGGTTGTCGACCAGCAACGACAGGAGAGGGGAGAGATCGATGTCAGCCTTCGGATCGATTGCCGCGGCTTCGTCCGGACTCGCAATCTGGATCAGGCAGAGGTCCGGCCAATAGGTATTTTCGCGCATGAACTCGGTGTCCACGGCGACAAAGGGCTGCTTGGAAAGGCGCTCAACGAGGGGAACCAGGTCTTCCGACCGGGTGATCAAGGGATGGATTCGCATGTTTCTGCGGCGGCCTTAGCGGCCCGTCCGCGGGTTGACAAAAGGCTTTGCGCCAGTGAGTGCCGCCGCGAATTTCCGCACATCGTTATCGACGGACCCATGCACCCTTATCGCACCCATGATTGCGGCCAGCTCCGCGCTTCCGACGTTGGCTCGACCGTTCGCCTGTCTGGCTGGGTCCACCGCAAGCGCGACCACGGTGGGGTGCTGTTCGTCGACCTGCGCGACCATTACGGGCTGACCCAGGTGGTCGCCGCGGCCGGCAGTAAAGCGCTCGAAATCCTTGATTCGCTGCGGGTTGAATCCGTCGTCACGGTTGGCGGGGAGGTCGTTTCGCGCGGCGCCGACGCGGTGAATCCGAAGCTCGCGACCGGCGAGATCGAGCTTGTTGCGCGCGAAGTGACGGTCCAGTCCGCCGCGGCGGAGCTGCCGATGCCCGTCGCCGGGGAAGCCGATTATCCCGAGGACATCCGGCTG
>DASUVP010000163.1:0-2833 GCA_036378895.1 Sphingomicrobium sp. | reverse complement strand
GGCGCTCGTCGCAACGTGAGGAATTGACCGCCGCGTTAACCCTCATCCGTCACATGCATTTAAGATGCCGCCGGTAAATATGGCTTCATCGTCCCGATGGCGCTTATCCCCTTGCGGACTCGGGACCAGTGGACACAGCGTCAGTGAAGCCCTGTCCCTACCCTTCGCCTTCCCCAGCGGACAGGGCTTCCTCTCTTCTCCAAATTCAAGCTTCAGCGCGCTGCTTCAGCGCGATCTCGCCCTCGTCGAAGCCGTCCCAGTAGTGCAGCCGCTGGGCGACGACCTTGATCAGGGTCAGCCCGGGCGTGTCGATTCCGTCCTTGAACCAGGCGTCTAGATCCTTCGTCCAATGCTCGGCGAAGCGGGCCTTGTCCTGGATCAGCTCGGCGCGGCCTTCGACTGTGATGAAGAAGGGCTTCATGCCCAGCATCCCACTCTTGGACTGGTAGCCGAGGCCGACGTTCGGATCGCGCCGGATATCCTGAACGGTGCGCGTGTCGTCGCAAGTGAAGAAATAGCTATCGCCGTCAAACTCGACATCGCGGTTGTTGCTCATCGGACGTGCGGCGACCGCTCCGCCTTCGGTGCGGGTGGAAAGCATCGCGAAGTCGATGTCGCGCATCTTCTCGGAAATGTCGGCTAGCTCGAGATCGGCCATGATTACGCTCCTGTGCTGATGTTGGCGCTCCAACGCAGGAAAGCGCGGCGATGCTCCGGCTGCTGGGCGAAAGGCCGTATGGGCGTGCGTGAAATTTCCCAATATTCGGCGGCAGTCCCGACCCAAGGCCCGTCGGATAAGCCCTCCGCCTGGAAAAATCGGCAGAACTGCGCCTTTCCGCCGAGTTGGCACGGCTCTTGCTAAACATTCTGCATCACCGGGGCATCGCCCCCGACGAAGGAAAAGGGAAGACCAATGCAGACCGTCCAGCATGTCACCAACGAGGCCCAGGACTATCAGTTGGAAGAGCCTCAGAGCCTGTTCGGCATCTGTCAGGCGGCCGGCGAGGATCTCGGCATCAATCCGATGCTTCTGCGTATTGGACTCATCGGCATCCTTTTCTTCAACCCAGCGGTGATGGTCGGCGCATATGTCGGCTTAGGCGCAGTTGTGGCCGGATCCCGCATTCTCTTCCCGAAGCCGGGCAGCTCGGTTCAGGCGGCAACTCCGATTTCAGCGAAGGCCCCGCAGTTCGAGCGCGAGCGCGAGCGGGAGCTGATCGCCGCCTGATCGTCACCAACCAACATTTCGTTTGCGGCATAAACCTCCTCTTTACGCCCTTGGACTAGGGTCGTCGGACCTGGAGCCCTTCGCTTTGGGTGTGATGAGGGGAAAAGGATGGCGATCAGTCGGTCCGTCGGCCGTTCAACGGTCAGCGTAGCCGAGGCACATCTAGCGCGCGTCGCCGCGGACGGCTCGTCGCGCCATCGTCACCTCACTGCCTTGCTCGAAGCTTCGGGCCTGAACTCATCCCGCGACCTCGCCGACTGCGTGCACCTGCTGTGCGGTCTGCACGGAAACCAGCCGAGCCTGGTCGAGCTTGCTCATCGCCATTGCGGCGAGAAGGTCGCCCGCGACTGGCTGGCCCGCGCCGCCGAAGGATTCGAGCGCGAGCGCCTGTTCCTCGTCCGCCTGACATCGGCCGTAGGCCCGCTGCCCAGCACTCCTGGAGCAGCCGAGACCGAGGCGACAATGAACGCTCAGCGGAACGCGCTGGAAATCCTCGCGACGTCGGAACGCCGCGGCTGTGCGCTCGGCGCCGCTGCGGCGCTCGTCGGCGACTGGTGGTCGGTCCGCCGCCTGCTGGACCGCGCCGCGTCGCGCGCCGGCCTCGATTCTCCGCCGCCTGCCCTTCCCGACGAAGCGTCGGTCGTGGCGGTGATTGATGCGGCATCGGAAACGCCCGCCAGCGAGCGTGCGCTCGGGTTCGGAAGCGAGCAACTACTGCTCCAGCACCGCGGCCTGTTCGACCTGCTCGAAGCCCGCGCCGAAGCCCGCAGCGACTACTAAAAAATTGGGCCCCTGCCGAAGCAGGAGCCCAATCATTCCCCAACCCTGACTGAACGTCCGCAATCAATCGTCGCGGTAGGCGAGCTCGTAATTGCCCCAGCGGCGGCCCTTGATCCACAGCGGCACGAAGACGTTCTTCACCGGAATGAACTTGTCACCCAGCTCCATGCGATAAGTCGCGAGCATCGCCGGCTTCTCGCTGACGATGGCGGCGCCGGTCGTCTCATCCATGAAGATGCGCTTGTTGCGGCAATGCGCATCGTTCCACACCGGATCCGGTCCCGGGACATGGCTGCGCTCGGTGAGGTGCGTCGGCAGATAGCCGTTCACGTCGGTGATCGCCGACCCAATCAAGCGGTCGTCGCTGCCCTTCACCCGGTCCAGGATCGGACGGACGTGCCGGTCGGCGAAATCGCAGAAGCGGGTGTCGAACTGCTCAGGGTTCGTGCCCTCGATCAGCCGGTAATTGCGATCGAAAACGTCGTCCATGCTGATCTCGCCGCTTTCGACTCCGCGCTCCACGGCCAGCTGGATGGCGCGCATCGCCTCCTGCGCCTTCAGGATAAAGGGCGTGTCATCGATCTCGGCCCCCGAATTGGCGAGCGTGTCGAGCATGGTGTTCGAGAGCAGCTCGAGATGCTCGAGACGCTTCTGCGCCTGGAGGAGCTGGCTGCCGTTGTTGCGTGCATCGCCGGCGAAGTCGGTCAGGCCGGCCTTCACACGGTCGACGCTGGTCTGGATCATGCTCGTCGAATGGGCGATGCCTTCGGTCTGTCGGTCGACCATCGTCACGATCTCGGACACCTCGCGGACCGTTTCGCTGAT
>DASUVP010000162.1:0-3831 GCA_036378895.1 Sphingomicrobium sp. | reverse complement strand
GGGCTGGTTGAAGTTGCGGGAGGTCTTGCGAAACATGAGGTTGCCGCTTTCGTCGGCCTTCCAACCCTTGATGATGCTGAGGTCGGCGCGGATGCCACGCTCCAGCACATATTCCTCGCCGTCGAAGACCTTCACTTCCTTGCCCTCGGCGACGACGGTCCCGACGCCCGTTTTAGTATAGAATCCGGCGATCCCCGCCCCGCCCGCGCGCATCCGCTCGGCGAGCGTGCCTTGGGGATTGAACTCGACCTCCAGCTCTCCCGCGAGGAATTGCCGCTCGAACTCCTTGTTCTCGCCGACATAGGACGAGATCATTTTCTTCACCTGGCGGGTGCGCAGCAGCTTGCCGAGGCCTTCATTGTCGATGCCGGCATTGTTGGACGCGACGGTGAGGTCTTTGACGCCGCTCGCCTGGATGGCGTCGATCAGCCGCTCGGGGATGCCGCACAGACCGAAGCCGCCCGCCGCGATGGTCATTCCGTCGAACAGCAGGCCTTCGAGCGCAGCCTCGGCATTGGGATAGATTTTCTGCATGCCTCACTCCTTGCGCGCGGCTCTGCCGTCCGCGCTGGCAAGGGTCAAGCAGTCACCGGGTGCGGCTGCTCCTGAGGCCCGCTGCACGGATTCCAGCTTCGGCGCATGCTGCGTCGTCGGCTGGAGCTTCGCCCGAAGCACCCACGCCGCCAATCCGAGCCTTGCCGTCGGCCGACCAGACGGGAACTCCGCCGGCAACCGTCACCACGTGCGGCGCGTTGGCGAAGCCGGGCGTGCCCTTCGCATTCTCTTCCATCTGGGCCGTAGAGAAGCCCCAGGATGCCACCGCTTTCGCCTTGGCGAGTGAGAAATCCATGATCCCGCTGCCATTGCCGTCCATGCGTAGTGCAGCGACGAGATTTCCGCCAAGATCGACGACCGCGATGGCGTGGCTCTGCTGCTTCGCGGTCGCGTGGGCCGCGCATCCGGCGACAATAGCCTGAGCCGCGCGTGCATCGAGCGACTGAGCGAAGGCTGGTGAGGGTAGAATTCCGGTCAAGGCGATGAGCGCGATGGTTCGCATGGTTGCCCCCTTTGTCGGCGGGGCTCTCTCCTCGCGGCGGCCTGGGTTCAACGGCCGTTCGATGAACGGTCCGTTCGCCTCCACTAAGCGCTCAGCGCCTCGATACAGCGCAGCGCTTCCTCGCGCCGGTTCCATGGCACGAATAGGTGATCGTGGCGCAGAGCGGCGACGATGTTGACGCTGATGCCCGCTTCGGCAAACGCATTGGACAGTGCGGAGGTCAGGCCAACAGCTTCCAGGCTCGAGTGCACGCCGAGGCTGATCCGCGCCCAATCGCCTGCCGCATCGGCACGGATCGCGGTCAGACCTTCATCCTCCCGGATCAGAGCGAACGCTTCGCCCAGCGATTGATCGGCCGTCGCCTTGAACGCGTAGCGCTCGGAGTAAAGGCGCGGCTTCAGGCCGCTCAAGAGTCGCGAAAGGTCGCGTTCGCCTTCGTCGGGCGTAGCCTAGCTCCGAAGCTTCGCCAGCACGCCCTGCAGCTGCATGGCATTGGACATGTCGCCCTCGATCTTGAGCTTGCCGGTCATGAACGCCGTCATGCCGTCGAGCTGACCGGCGGCCATCGCCTGCCAGTCGTCCCAGGCGACCTTGATCGTCGTGTCGGCCGGGCCGTCCTCTTCCGAGACTTGGCTGGCCGCGCCGTCGAGCAGGATTACGCCCTGGTCGCCGAAGTCGAGCTTCACACGCTTCCCGGGCACCCACGCCTGACCTTCCTGCATGCGGGCAACAAGTTCCTGCTTCGTCATCGCTGCTTTCTCCCTTGTCAGTAACGACTAGCGGCCCGTTGAAGCCGCTTCAAGGCAAGCGTACATGGCCCCGCATGGGATACGAAACCGACCTCAAGCTCTTCATCGACGGTGTCTGGAAAAGCGGTGAAGGCCGCGACGCCCACACCGTACTCAATCCGGTCAACGCGAGCCCGATCGCCGAAGTCCCCTATGCGACGGCGGCGGACCTCGAAGAGGCGCTTGAAGCCTCGAATCGGGCTTGGCCCGAATGGCGCTCGACCGACGTCGAGAAGCGCGGAGCGATCCTCCACAAGGCCGCCGCCCTGATGCGCGAGCGCGTAGACGTGATCGCGGCGACGATGACTCAGGAGCAGGGGAAGATTCTTGCCGAGGCCAAGGCCGAAGTGCTTGGCTCCGCCCAATTGTTCGATTGGTACGCGGAGGAGATCAAGCGCGACTATGGCCGTACTCTGGTCCGTCCGGCGGGCCAGCTCAGCCGGGTGATCCGCCAGCCGGTCGGGCCGACGGCGACGTTCACGCCCTGGAATTTCCCGATCTATTTGCTCGCGAAGAAGGTTTCGGCCGCTCTCGCCGCGGGCTGCACGGTCATTTCCCGTCCGCCGCACGAAACGCCGGGCGTGGCGACCGAGCTGTTCCGGGCCCTCGCGGATGCCGGAATTCCGAAGGGCGTCGCCCAGCTCGTCCACGGTGACGCCAACATGATCAGCGAGACGCTGATCGCCAGCCGCGTGATCCGCAAGGTCAGCTTCACCGGCTCGACCAATGTCGGCAAGCATCTGATGCGCCTGTGCGCCGACAGCATGACCCGCGTCACGATGGAGCTCGGCGGGCATGCGCCTGTGCTGATCTTCGACGACTGCGACCTCGAGAAGACGCTCGACATGGTCGTCCCGCAGAAGTTCCGGAACGCGGGCCAGGTCTGCGTTTCGCCGACTCGGTTCTACGTGCAGAGCGGCATCTACGACGCGTTCCTCAAGGGCTTCGCCGAGCGCACCGCCAAGGTGAAGGTCGGCAACGGCCTCGAAGCCGACACGAAGATGGGACCGCTGGCCAATAGCCGCCGGCCGGATGCGGTCGACGCGCTGGTGCAGGACGCCAAGGCCAAGGGCGCGAGGGTCCTCGCCGGCGGCGAACGCGGCGAAGGCGGCTTCTTCTTCCAGCCGACCCTGCTCGCGGACGTTCCCAACGAAGCGGACATCATGAACGACGAGCCGTTCGGCCCCGTCGCGGTCTCGCGCCCCTTCGACACATTCGAGGAAGTGATCGAGCAGGCCAACCGCCTGCCCTATGGCCTCGCCGCCTTTGCCTTCACCGAGAACGGCCGCCGGGCGAACCTGATCGGCGACCTCGTCGAAAGCGGAATGGTCGGGATCAACACCTTCGCCATCTCCGTCGCCGACGCTCCGTTCGGTGGAGTGAAGGACTCAGGCTTCGGCTCTGAGGGCGGCAAGGAGGGCTTGGAGAGCTACCAGGTCGTCAAGGCGATCCACCTGGCCTAGAGCTTGTCGAGGTCCGGCATATCGTCGGGATCGAACTTCATGTCCGCAACCGCATGTTTGTGGTGGAGCCGGGCGTTGGCGCACGGCAGGTGGACGTCATAGCTTTTCTTGCCGGACCGGCCCGGCTCGTAGGCATCGAAAAAGCGCATCGTCCAATGGTCCTTCCTTTGGATCGGGCCATTGCAAAAGGCGCAGGTTCCCACGGTCTCGGTCGGCGAACCGTCCCCGGATAGCGGACCCTGTGAAAACACGTGTTCGGGCTCGATATCCGGATTGAGGCGATCGATTAGGCGGGTCAGGACGGCAATCCATTCGTTTCCGTCGCTTTCGGTGGCCGTCTCTTCCCAGAGCTCTGAAAGCTCTGAACTGCGCAGCACATGCAGGATGGCGTTGCGCGCCTGATGGTACAATAGGTTGTCGGGTTTCCCGGCGTTCGCCAGACGCTTCGCGAGATCGGGTGGGAAGTCCGGCCCGCTCCGTCCCATCATCGTCGCTACACATTCGGCGGCGGCCAGCAGCTCGC
>DASUVP010000161.1:0-6991 GCA_036378895.1 Sphingomicrobium sp. | reverse complement strand
GTGGGAACGCGGCTCGCGGCGGCACGCTCGCGCTGGTCGGCGAGCCAGACGGCTTTGGCACCGATGCGGTAGGCGTCGGGATCGATCGCGGCCATCATCTCGATCACCTCCGCGCGCGGCTCGTCCGAAACCAGCAGCGCTCCGACCCGGGCTTCGGCGAGGCCGCGCATGTCGTGGCTCGCGGCGATAGAACGGTCGTGGATCGCCTGGCCCTGCGGATGCACGGCGAAGCTGTCGGCAATGATCAGCGAGGCGCAGCGATGGGAGGATTGGGCGTGCATCGCGATCGCGACCACCCCGCCCAGCGACAGGCCGCAGACATGGGCGCGGCCGATCCCGAGCGCGTCCATCGCTGCGAAGATCGCCGCTGCATAATCGTCCCGCGTGGCGTCGGGGACGAGATCGCTCTCGCCATAACCCGGATAATCGAAGGCGACCGCCCGGCGCCTGTGCGCGAAATGATCGAGCTGCGGTTTCCACACCGATTTGTCCGAGCCAACGCCGTGCAGGAAGACGATTGGCGTCGCATCGCCGCCACCCTGCTCGATGAAGCCGAGCCTGCCCTGCGAAGTCTCGATCGCTGCCATGCCGAGGCCGTGTACGCGGCGAAGGCGGTTTGCAAGATTACGATTCGCTGGCGAAACGGTTCACCGTCCGCTCATCTCGAAAGGCGCACTTTCCATCGTCGCAATATTTCGCGCCGAGGTAGTGGCCATGCGTAAGTTCTTCCTTCTGATGCTCCTGGCCAGCTCCGCCGGCCCGGCGCTTGCCGAACCCGACAGTGACGGCACTCCCGACCCCGTTCGCAACCGCGCCGAACGAGCCCAGTCCGACAGCGATGCTCCGCAGCGAGAAGCGCCGGCGGTGCGTCCCCAGCGCGAGGAGCGCGTATCCGAGCCGCGCAACGTCGAACCGCGCGTGAACGTCGGCCGGTCCGACGACGGCGGACGGGTCGAGACTCCACGCGTCGAGCATGTCGAGCGTCGCGCTGCCGGCGGCGACGTCCGCAACTGGCGGCGAGAGTCCGATGCATCCGGCGAGGTGACGGTGCGCGAGGTTGAACGGCGTCCCGGACGTCCCGCGATCGTGGTGCTGGACCAGCCGACTGACGCGGTTGCCGCTGGAGGCGTGGAACCCACCCGGCGCGGACGCGGCGGCGATGAAGATGGCGTCGGCTCGACGATCGAGGATCGTGTGCGCCGCGCGCCCGTCGCTCGGGAAGGCGGCGGCCTCGTCCAGCCGCGCCGGCCCTTGCCGCGCGTCATGGACCCGGAGCGCCGGATCAGCCCAACCCCGGCGCTAGGGACCGAGCCGCCGGCTCCGCGGACCGCGGTGGACCGGCGCGCTCATCCCTCGCGGCGGTGGACCGGGGACTGGCGCCACGACCGCCGCTACGACTGGCGCGACTGGCGGCGGCGGCACCGCAACCGCTTCCACCTCGGCTTCTATTTCGATCCGTTCGGCTGGGATTATTTCCGCTACGGGATCGGCTGGCGGCTGTGGCCAAGCTATTACCGGAGCAGCTACTGGCTGCGCGATCCGTGGCAGTACCGGCTGCCGCAGGCCTACGGCCCGTACCGCTGGATCCGCTATCACAACGACGCGCTTCTGGTGAACATCTACACGGGCAATGTCGTAGACGTGATCTACGACTTCTTCTGGTAGACAACAGCAGTCCATTGGACGAAGGGGCGTTGCGGCGAAATCGCAGCGCCCCTTTCGCTTTCCGCCCACCGAGAAATGAAGGTCGATCGATGAAGCACAGGCTCCGCATTCTCTTCCTCGGCGCATCGATGGCTGCGCTCGCCGCCTGCGCGACGACGCCAGCGCCCGAGCCTGCGCCGGTCGCTCCGGCCGCCGAGCCGGTCGCTGCGCCGGAGCCGGTGAAGAGCGCGCACGACCGCCTGTTCGACCTGTTCAAGGCGAGCGACGAAGCTTCGCTGAAGCGCAACCCGATCAACGCCATCTTCCGCGGCGACCTGCGCTACGCCGACCGGCTCGGCGACAATATCAGCGACGAATATTATGCGGCGGAGAAAGCGGCGGCGGAGAGCGATCTCGCGACGCTCCAGGCGATCCCGCGCGACCAGCTCGATGCGACCGACCAGCTCGCCTACGACACGTTCGCCTTCACCACCAAGGACACGCTGCGCGGCTATCAGCCGGACATACTCGACCTGACCAAGGTCCGGCCGCTCAACCACTTCTTCGGGCTGCACACCTTCTACCCGACCTTCGCCAGCGGGAAGGGCGGAGCGCCGTTCAACACGCTCGAGGACTATGAGAACAACCTCAAGCGGCACAAGGATTTCGTCGTCTACATCGACCGCGCCATCGGCCGCTTCAAGGAGGGGCAGCAGGCGGGCGTCGTCGAGACCAAGATGACGGTCCGCAACATGGTCGAGCAGCTCGACAACCAGCTCAAGCTGAAGGCGGAGGACTCGCCTTATTACGGGCCGATCAAGCAGTTCCCCGACGCGATCGACGAGGCGGACCGGGCGCGGCTGGCGACGGCCTATCGCTCCGCGATCACCGACGAAATCTATCCGGCGCTGACCCGGCTGCGCGACTATCTGAGGAGCGATTACCTCGAGAGCGCGCGCGACGGGCACGGTCTCCTCTACATGAAGGGCGGCGAGCATCTGTACCGCTACCAGGTGCAGTCGACGACGACTCTGCCGATGACTCCGGACGAGATCCACAACCTCGGCCTCCGGGAAGTCGAGCGGATCACCGGCGAGATGGAGAAGGTCCGGCAGGAGGTCAGCTTCAAGGGCAATCTCGCGCGCTTCTTCGGTCACCTCCGGTCGAGCAAGCAATTCCAGGCGAAGAGCCGCGACGCGCTGACCCAGGCCTATTACGACGTCCAGAAGAAGGTCGACCCGAAGCTTCCGGAATTTTTCTCGACCCTGCCGAAGGCGGCGCTGGTGATCCGTCCCTATCCGCCGTTCCGCGAGAAGTTCGAGGCCGGCGGCTCCTATGAGCAGGGAACGCCCGACGGAAAGCGGCCCGGCACCTTCTACTTCAACGCCTATGACTTGCCGGCGCGGAGCACGACCGAGGTGACGACCCTGTTCCTTCACGAGGGGGCTCCTGGGCACCACTTCCAGATCAGCCTTGCGCAGGAGAATGAGGCGCTGCCGCCGTTCATGCGCTTCGGCGGCAATACGGCCTATGTCGAGGGCTGGGCGCTCTACGCGGAGACGCTCGGTTACGACATGGGCGTCTTCGACGATCCGTATCAGCGCTTCGGGACGCTCAACGACGAGATGCTCCGCGCCATGCGGCTGGTGGTCGACACGGGCATTCATTCCAAGGGTTGGACCCGCGACCAGGCGATCAAGTACATGCTCGACCATTCCGGCATGAGCCGCACCGACGCGACCGCCGAGGTCGAGCGTTACATCGCCATTCCCAGCCAGGCGACGGCGTACAAGGTCGGCGCGCTCACCATCCAGCGCCTTCGCGACAAGGCCAAGGCCGAGCTCGGCGACAAGTTCGACATCCGCGAGTTTCACGCCGAAGTCCTGAACACGGGCGCGCTTCCGTTGCAGATCCTGGAGCAGAAGATCGACCGCTGGATCGCGGCGAAGAAAGCCGCATGAAGTCCATCGTCGTAGCGTTCGGTCTCGCGAGCCTGTCCATCGCTGTTCCCGTCCTTGCTCCGGCCCCGGCTGCCGCCCAGGCCCGGCAGAACCCGGCGTCCGCCGCGCTGGCTGCGCTCTTCAAGAAGAGTGACGAGGACAACCTCCGCCGCTATCCGATCAACGCGATCAGCCGCGTCGACCTGCGTTACGCCGGCGAGCTCGGCGACTATCCTTCCGACGCTTATTACGATGCGGAGCGGAAGGCGGCGCGCGATGAGCTGGCGGCGCTGGCGCGGATCGATCGCAAGGCGCTCACGCCGGACGAGCAGATCGCCTACGACGTGTTCAAGTGGCAGCGCGAGCTCGATCTCGAAGGGCTGCAAGGCGCGATCTTCGAGGCCACGGTGGTCCGGCCCGTCGATCACTTCAACGGCTTCCATTCCTTCTTCGCGCAGCTGAGCTCGGGCGAGGGGTATGCGCCCTACAAAACGCTCGCCGACTATGAGAGCGGGCTGAAGCGGTTCGACGGTTTCGTCCGCGTTTCCGACGGCAACATCGCGCGGATGGAGCAGGGCCTGAAGGCAGGCATCGTCCAGCCGAAGATCGTCATGGCCAATGTGGTCGAGCAGCTCGACGCCATGCTGGCGGACAGCGTCGAAGGCAGCGCTTTCTACCGGCCCGTCACCAAGTTCCCCGACGGCATTTCCGCAGGGGACCAGGCTCGCCTCAAGGCAGCCTATGCGCAGGCGATCTCGGCGAGGGTGCGGCCGGCGCTGACGCGCATGCGCGACTTCATCCGCGACCGCTACCTGCCCGCGGCGCGTGACAGCGTCGGCCTTCAGGACATGAAGGGCGGGCCGGCGCTTTACCGCTACCTTGTCAGGTCCAATACGACCACGGATCTCACTCCGGAAGCCATCCACCAGATCGGCCTCGACGAGGTCCGGCGGCTTCACCGCGAAATGGAGACGGTGAAGGCCCAGGTGGGATTCAAAGGCACGCTGCAGCAATTCTTCGAGCACATCCGTACGGACCCGCAATTCAAGCCGGCGTCCCGCGAAGCGCTGCAGCAGGGCTATGTCGCGATCGGCAAGCGGTTGGACGCGACGCTGCCGAAGCTATTCTCGACGCTGCCGAAGGCGCCGCTCGAGATCCGCCCGGTCCCCGCACTGACCGAGAAGGGAGCCGCTCGCGGCTCGTACCAGCCAGGCACGCCTGACGGTTCGCGGCCGGGCGTGTTCTACTTCAATGCATATGATCTGCCATCTCGCACCACGCCCGGCATGGAAACGCTCTACCTACACGAAGGAGCGCCGGGGCATCACTTCCAGATCAGCCTGGCGCAGGAGAATGAGCGCCTGCCCGACTTCATGCGCTTCGGCGGCAATACCGCTTATGCCGAAGGTTGGGGCCTCTATGCGGAGACGCTCGGGCGTGAGCTGGGCGTCTACACCGACCCATACCAATATTTCGGCTACCTTGATTCGCAGCTGTTCCGCGCGATCCGCCTGGTCGTTGACACCGGCATCCACTCCAAGGGTTGGACACGCGATCAGACGATCCAGTACATCCTCGACAACAGCTCGCGCGGGCGAAGCAATGCGACGGCCGAGACGGAGCGGTTCATCGCCATCCCGGGCCAGGCGCTTGCATACAAGATCGGCCAGCTCAAGATCAGCAAGCTGCGGGCGAAGGCGGAACGAGAGCTCGGCCCGAAGTTCGACGTGCGCGAATTCCACGCGCAGGTGCTGATGACCGGAGCGCTTCCGCTGCAGATCCTGGAGCAGAAGATCCTCCGCTGGATCGCGGCGAAAAAGGCCAGCTAGCGCGGTTCGCTGAGCTCGACGAAGGGCGCGAACTTGACCTCGCGCTTGACGAAGTGAGTCTCGTAGCGGCGCACCGTCGGCGAGGACACGAGGAGCTCGTCCGCGGCGTCGTTGAAGGCCGACATGCTCTCGCAGTCGAACAGAGCGACGATGTCGTGCGGCCCGGCGATCTCGTAGCAGAACTGCACCGCGGGCGAGCCGATGAGGCGCTTTTCCAGCGCGTTCTTCCCCTTGAGGTCGGCATGCTCGCTCAGCTGGATAAGCACGAGCGCGCGCAGCCGGCGCTCGGTGAACCGCGGCGAGAGCAGAGCGATCGTGCGGGCAATCATGCCCTCGGCCCGGAGCCGGCGCAGGCGGCGGGCGATCGCCGATGGCGACAGTGCGACCTCGTCCGCCAGCGATTCGGCGGTGCGGCCGTCGTCGCTCTGGACGAGGTTGAGCAAGGCAATGTCGAAGCGGTCGAGCATCGCGCACAGGCTTGCCAAATTTTGGCACGAAGTGAAGCAAAAATGCACGCAATGGGCGGGGTTGTCGGCTACTGTATTAGTGTGTTGATACAGTAGCGAGTAAGCCGATGCAGTTGAAAATCGCGATCCTGGCCGGAGCGGCCTGCCTGTCCGTCCCATTTCTCGCGCAAGCCGCGCCAACGCCCGTACCGGCGCCCGAGGCGGCTAGCCCGGCGTTCGACAAAGCTGATGCGGTGAAGGCGGTCGCGGACCTTGCCTCCGCGCTCGAAGACAATTTCGTCTTCCCCGACAAGGGCATTGCCTATGCGGCGATGCTTCGCGCCAACCTGGCCAAGGGCGCTTATGCGAGCTTTCCGGACGCCTCCTCCTTCGCCGAACGTGTGACGGCGGATCTCCAGGCTGTGCACAAGGACGGCCACCTTCGTCTTCGAGTCGCCCCGGCGGAGCAGCGTGGGCAGGCGCAGGCGCCCAACGGCGGGCCGGCAAATGCGAACGGCGTCGCGAAGTCAGGCTGGCTCGCCCCGGACGTCGCTTACGTGGAATTCACCGGATTTCCCGGAAGCGAGAGGACCCTTGCCGAGGTGCGCAAGTTTCTTGCGGCGCACAAGGACGCCAGGACGCTGATCATCGACGCGCGCAAGAACGGCGGTGGCGGGCTCGCCGAGATGAACCTTGTCTTCGAGCAGATCTTCGCGACGCCGACGACGCTCGTGACGATGGATATCCGCCAGGCGGTCGAAGAGAAGCATGGCACGCCTTTCGACCCGAACGATCCGTTGATGCGGAAAGTCAGCAGTCCGCCGACCCTCATCCGCCGCGAGCATGTCGCCGTGCCGGCGGCGCAGCAAAGCGGGCTCAGGAACGCCAAGGTCTACCTCCTCACGTCGAAGAAGACCTTTTCTGCCGCGGAGCATCTGTCGCTCGCGCTGAAGCGCACGCATCGGGCGACCCTGATCGGCGAAGTGACCGGAGGCGGGGCGCATTTCGGCGGAATGGCGCCGATCGGGAAGGGCTATGCGGCCTTCATCCCGGTGGGCCGGACCTTCGATCCGGACACGGGGCAAAGCTGGGAAGGCACGGGCGTTGCGCCGGACGTCGCGGTTCCGGCGGA
>DASUVP010000160.1:0-2297 GCA_036378895.1 Sphingomicrobium sp. | reverse complement strand
GCGGCCGACGATGAAGCTGGTCGACGACTGACCCTGGCCGCCACTCCAGCGGTAGAACGCGTTGAAGCCGACAAGGGGCACGAACAGGGTGCGGCCCTCGACCTCGAACAGGCTCAATTGCTCGCGCGGCAGGTTGACCACGCTGCGGAAGCTCATTCGCTGCAGAGGCGGGATCGAGATCCGGTCGCCGCCCTGTCCTTCCGGCTTGGCGAAGAATTGAGCGAGCACCCGGTCCTGGTCGGGGCTCGCGTTGAACAGTGCGCCTTCGACGAACACGTCGCGCGCCGGGGCGCTACCCGAGTTGAAGATCGTGACCTCGAACTGGATCGCGCCCTTCTCATCGTCGACGATGGCCGCTTCGGGCTGGAACTCGATCTCCAGCCAGGGTCGAAGGCGCGTGGAGACGATCCCAACAGGCGCGACGTCGGGCTTCGGCTGAGGAACAGCCGCGCGCGGAGCGGGCGCCGGCGCAGGACGGGGCGTTGGAGCCGGAGACGGACTGAGATCGAAGGCGGAGCCGTCGCCACCGCCGCCCGCGAAGGCATAGCCCGAGTGCCGGCGGCGGAAGTACCAGAGCGCGCCGCCGAGAGCCGCAATCAAGGCAGCGATCCACGGCCACATCGAGAATGAGTTGGACCCGGTGTCGGTGACCGGGTCGGCAATGGCGCCAGCAGTCGTCTGCGGGAACGTCGTCGGAGCGAAATTCGCCGGCTGATCGCTTGCCGGCGTCGGCGGCGGGAAATCGAAGCCGGTGGCCGCGGGCGATCCGGCCACACGCTGCTGCGGCGCGGCCTGGCGGCTGGTTGCTGAAGCTGCGGGACGCGTCGCCGCGGGCGCGCCGGTGCTCGCCACCTGGGTCACACCGGGCTGAGCGGTCGTCGTCGCAGGCCTGGCGGTTGCCGAGGGGGTCGGCGCGGTCGCCGCGGTTTCCGCCCGCCGCGTGACCGTTCCGTTGATGGAGAAGTCGCGGAGCTGCGCGGGCCCGACTGCGCCCTCGCTGGAAGGCGGAGCCAGGCTCGGCGTCGGCTCGGAAGAAGCATCGACCTGGTCCTGGGCGCGCGCGGGAACGGCCAGGAAGACCGCCAGCGCAATCGCCGCCGAACTCATGCGCAATACTTGCTTCATCTCACCCTTTGGTCTGGCTGGAGTCGCTTCGCGCTTTCCCGCGGCGACTCCGGCGCTTTGCCGTCCAATTGCCCATACTTCAAGCACAGGCATGATGAACGGCAGTCGACTGGGCGCAAAAAACCGGCAAAATGCGATATTTAGCGGGCGTCGACCAAGACGAGCTCGGCATCCTCCTCGGCTTTGACCGTGACCCTTGTCTCGCCAGTGATGGCGACTCCGTCCCTTTTCTCAGCCGAAGTGCCGTTCACCGCGACCTTTGCGCTCGGCACCAGATAGAGGTGTCGAGCGGGATCGGCCGAATATTCCAGCGTCTCGCCTGCCTTCAGCGTGGCGCCGAGGATGCGCGCGTCGGAATTGATGCGCAACACGCCATCGTCGCCGTTGCCGCTGGCGAGCAGCTGGAATTGACCCTCGCGGCTCTCCTTCGGGAACGGCTTCGCGCCCCAGCTCGGTTGCGCGCCAGGCCGGTCGGTCTCGATCCAGATCTGGAAGAGCGTCGTCTCCTCGTTCTCGAGATTATATTCGGCGTGGACGACGCCCGTGCCCGCGCTCATCACCTGCACGTCGCCGGCGGCCGTGCGGCCCTTGTTGCCCATCGAATCCTGGTGCGTGATCGCGCCGGTTCGGACGTAGGTGATGATCTCCATGTCACGGTGCGGGTGCGGCGGGAAGCCGGACTGCGCGGCGATCTTGTCGTCGTTCCACACGCGGATCCGGCCCCAGCCCATCCGGTTCGGGTCGTGATAGTGCGCGAAGGAAAAATGGTGGCGGGCATCGAGCCAGCCGTGGTCGGCGTGGCCCAGCGAAGCGAATTTGCGGACGTCGATCATGCGACGAAAGTGGCGAATCTGCGCAGAGCTTCAAGTGTCACGGATGTGCCTTCAGGCCCTCGGCGTAGCGCGCCGCCTTCTCGGCATAGTGCGCCGCGGAGAGGCGCAACCCCTGCTTCTCCGCGTCGGTCAGCGGACGCACGAACCGGGCGGGCACGCCGACGATCAACCCGCCCTCTTCGAACCTCTTGCCCTCGGTGATCAGTGCTCCGGCCCCGACCAGGCAATAGGGCCAAGAAAGGCCCCGTTGAGGATCCGAGCGCCCATACCTACGAGACAGTCGTCGGACACCGTGCAGCCGTGGAGGATCGCCTGATGGCCGACCGTGACCCGCGCCCC